>JAIYDG010000087.1 GCA_027487625.1 Bacteroidota bacterium | reverse complement strand
GTAGATAATAATTTATTACCATCATAAATTTCAACATAATAGATTCCTGAACCAAAATTTTCTAAATTCAATTCAGTATGTAATTCAGCCTGATTACATGGAACCTGAATTTTAATTAACTCCTGCCCCATTATATTCATCACTTTTATAATTGCATTGTTCGTTAAAATTTGATTGGAATGAATAAATGTACTTTCATTAGCAGGATTTGGATACATACTTACATGAGAGTTCATTTTGTTCAATAATGCATTTTTCTTCTCTAAATAATCAGCATCTCCCCTATTAACAAAAATGATTCTGAATCTGTTTTCTCCTTTTTCAGCAGGATTTGAACCAATATTAAATTCGTAATAAGGTCTGTCGTTTAATAAAGTAATCAATCCTAAATATTTATCTTCTAATAACACATCATAAGCAGTAAATTC
This sequence comes from Bacteroidota bacterium, assembly GCA_027487625.1. Lineage (GTDB taxonomy): Bacteria > Bacteroidota > Bacteroidia > UKL13-3 > UKL13-3 > CAISCU01. The sequence goes on along the minus strand of JAIYDG010000087.1, from coordinate 4,525 downwards.
ATCTAATTGTGAGAAAACAAATTTATGTAATCCACTTGCTGAAGTGCTTATTCCTAAAGGAATTTCTTCTTCCGATACTGGAGGTGCAATTGCATTCAATGCATATTTTTTACCAGCACTTATGCTGTATAAATTGATGTTTGAATTAAACATTTTTTCTGCATCAAAATCGGCATCTTTCATAGGTGTAGCTCCTGGCACAAAATGAATAGCCATTTCATCAAACATCACACCCGATTTCATGAATGAAGCCTTTAAGGTTTTTACTTTATTTTTGAATAAACTTCCAACTGGAGCCGTTGAAGATTTTACCGATTCATTTGCGATTAAAACTGGTGAACTTGCATTGGCTTTTACAAAGAATGCCTGTCCTGATGCAATAATACTTTTACCACCATTTAATCCTGTAATGCCGTTATAAGTAGCAAAATTGTTTGTGGTAGGATTATAAATCCATATTGTATTATCGATATTGGTTTTTGTCCAACCAACATTATCCCAATTTATATCACATGGATAAGGATTACCTACTAAATTCCAACCTTCACCATTAGATGCAGAGTAAGTTAAACCAAAGTTAAACATGCCTGTTTGTATAGTTCCTTTTGCACTTAATGTAACATCATTTGCTGCTGGTAAACTTCCATCCAACAAACTACATCCTTGCTCTCTGTTTCCTCTTACAAAAACTCTATAACCTTTACCAGCTTGTAAACTGGTAGCATTGGTATTTGATACACTTTGCCAAGCATTGTTATAAACTGTTGCTCCAGATATTGAAGAAGTTGCTGTACTAATGGTAGCAGAAGTTTCACTAAATCTAAACATCGATGCAGAATTGGTCAATGTAGCGTCAAATCCATTGCTATTGGCAGTTAAACTTGGGCAAGTACTACCTCCTGTGCCAGTACCAGTGATATGAATATTTTGCTGCCAGCTAGAAGAAATTGTAGGACCAGTAATAAATGGTGCTGATACAAATCTGTATTTACGTCCAGTACTTCCAGGTATAAATCTTTCAACTGTTACCTGAGTTGCATTGTTTAATGTACCCATAATTTGAGTAATTTTAGCAGTACCAATTGCACTTGATGCTAATCTCACAGGACGATTATTAAAATCAACATTTGCTCCACCATTATTAATATTCAATGAAGTTCCAGCAGCAAAATCAGCATAAGCAGAAGCTCCTAAACTTAAGTTTTTGTTTGATGTAGAAAGGCTTCCTGCTTCAACCAAAAGAGCATTACTCACGCTTGTTGTAGCACTCAATGTAAATCCTGAAGCATTGTCTATAATTAAATTTTTAACAGTTGAAGGTAATCCTGTTCCAGAAAATTGAGCGCTTGTTCCTTCATAAACATAAGTTCCAGTAGTTGAATAGCTGCGTGTTCCATTCACCTGAATATTACCACTAGGACCTGAAGTTTGAATTCCATTTGAAGAAGCAATTCTAATTCCTGAATTAACATTCATCGTGAAATCACCAGTGCTACCATCAATAATATTTGTACCTAAATTTAAATTGGTATCAGCCACTACAAAATCAATATCACCCATAAAACGACCTGCTGTTTTTGCATAAATTCCGTTTAATCCATTAAAGGTAATAACAGGATTAGCAGAACCAGTTTCGATAATTTCACCACCACTTAAGATTAAATTTCCTGTTCCATTGGTTCCATTTCCAATAGTTACATTAACTGTTTGAGAACTATTTGCCAAGTTTAATGAACCTCCTATCACCTCTAAACTATCTCCAACAACTAAATTTGGATTACTAGCAATTGTTCCACTCATTAATGTAATTGAACCTGTGCCTGTATTTTGAATGGTCATTTTGTTACGTACTTCAAATGATTTACTCACATGGATTAGTGGACTAACATGAATTGTTTGTGATGCTGAATTCCATTTGAAATTATAAAATGATGTACCAGGATAAGAAAATCCTCCATTGTTCGTGCAGCCAACAACTTCACATAAACTACCATCTTCCCAAGTTGCTGATGGAATTGAAGCTACTGCTCCAACATGGTTATCGGTATAAGTACTTCCAGATTTAAATACCAAACCTAAACCACTAATTGTACCAGCATTTACAATGGTTCCATAACAATCCATTACTGGAGTTCCGCTTAATAAAGTTAAAGTAGAACCAGAATTTACTTGTAAGCTGGCACCTGATTCAATTGTAGTTTCATCTAAACTCACATTACTTGAAATGGTAGCAACATGTCCAGCTCTAATTAAAATTTCACTACTTCCACTCTTAGGTGCTGTTGATGCTGTTATCCAAGTTCCACCTAAATTTGTTTGCCAATTTGTAGCTGAAGTAAAATCTACATTTCCATTACTTCTGTAATCTCCTGTTGATGGAACGATTGAGCCATCTGTTACATGTCCATATAAACCAGTACTTGTTCCAACCAACAATTCATCATAATAAACAAAGTTAATTTCAGTACCAATCGGATATGTATAACCTAATGTCCAAGATAAACCACCAAAAACCATATAGTAAATTTCATTATCAACTGCACAAAAAACTGTATCTACACCCATGGTAGATGCTTTGCCTTCTTTTCCTGCAACAAAAGGAAATCCGCTTGTTGTAAATGGTGTCCATTTATTGGTTCCAGATATAATTTTATAATAACAAATAGGATGATTGTTTCCAGCATCTGTTCCTGTGGCAATTAAAGTATCACCCGTTGGACTTTTATACAAATCTTCAATAGTAGCAACTATAACTGTTCCAGTGCTTGTATTGGCTCCATTCATATTTTGTGATGGTGTCCATGAAGATCCTGATTTTACCAATCTGTATAAGCTTCTTCCCTGAGGAGTTGTTAAATCATATCTAACCGAAACATAAGCAACTGTATCAGAACCTTCAATATTAAAAATGATATCAGTACCATCAACATCTTCACCTACAGATGAGGCTTCAAGCAATAATTGTGACCATGTAGCACCTGCGTTTAATGAGTAGAATAATCCACCTTTTCTGTAATTATCCAATTCCCAAGTTGCAAAAACTATGTTTTCATCAAAAGGACAAATTTCAATGGCACTGTTTTGAATGCCGGTATCAGGAAAACTATATGGTGCCACTTCAGGAGTAAATTTTTGTGTCCAATTTGAGCCACCATCTGTTGTTTTGTAAATTCTTAAATTACCAACATAAGCAGTATTGTAGTCACTAGGTAACATATCAGCAGAATAATAAGGAGAACCATCGCCATTAGGAAAAATAGCTCTACTCCAGCTTGGACTAGTTGTATAGTTGCTTACTTTTCTGATACCAGATTTTGAAGCCAACCAGGCAATATTTTTATCTGTTGTCATATCAATATCCTTTACCTGAATGGCTTCAACTCCTCTATCTAATTCCCTCATAATTGAACCACCATTTTCAGACCGTGCAATTCCTTGGTCACTTGTCATGTATACAGTTAATGAATCATTTGGGTCAACATAAACAACGCCATCATTTGGATGCGTTTGTTGACTTACATTTCCAAAAGTTGTCCAGCTTGCACCTTGGTCTGCTGAATAACATTTTGCAAAATAGGTTCTATATGATGTCGCAGTACCACCAAATGCAAATACATTCGAAACTACACCATCAATTGTCGTAGTAACTTCTGTCCATGTAGTTTCATTATCTGAATACCTATAAAGCTTCATATAACCTGCAATATTTTGTTGTCCACCTAAAAATATTCTTCCAGAAGGACTAATTCCAAAACCTAAAAATGTAGTTACAGAAGGCATTGTTCCTAAAGCCAATGAACTCATGCTAAGACCACTTGTTAATGCAAAAAATTCTTGACTTGATTTATAAACTATTGGATTGGTACCTCCAAAAAATATGTAAACTTTATTGTTAATTGGATTGATATCAATTACAGTTGGAGTTCCTGAAGCGCCCATTGTATATGGTGCATTGATGTTTTCTGTATAAACTCCTGAATTACTTACCAAGCCCCAATAAAACTTATTTCCAATCACATACATTAAAACTGAATCTTCTAAATGAACCCAGTTTACACTGCCTGAACGAATACTCGTAACTGAAGTTGCAGTTACTGAAGTTGAATACAATCCATTGTTATGACTAAAAAATACAGTTCCAGAATGTGAGTGAGCCATTATATTAGTAATTCCATTTCCATAACCTGCTGTTGAATTTAAAGTATTAATAACTCTAAATCTTGTGAAATCAAATCCCGAACCAGGAGGATTATAGATATCAGAATAAAACATAGAATTTGCACTTTCTGTAGAAATGAAAATTCTGCTCGTATCAGCAGTTTTAGAATACCCATGAATAGATTTTATAATCCCTCCATAAATATCTTCTACACTAGGTGCAGTTAATTGTGCTTTTGAAATAACTGCCAAAATGACCATCAATAATAGAAGGCTCATTTTTTTGATTTGTTGTTGGATAATCGTTTTCATACGCGGTTTATTAAAATTTGATGGTACAATTTTAATTAACACCTTACCCGGGCTT
>JAIYDG010000298.1 GCA_027487625.1 Bacteroidota bacterium | reverse complement strand
TAAACAACCTTAATATTCATAGCAATGCTTCTTGGCCAAAGCTCCGACTTGCGGTGGGGCAAGAGAAGGAACTTTGGAGGCTTCTTTGAACCGGGTCAGAGGTGGAATGACGAGGACACTTCAGCTTCGCTCAGTGACTGTGGGGTCATTGGTGCTTTGCTATGAAAATTTGGGTTCCGGAACCAGAACAGGAAACTGTGCTTCCTGGAGAGATGATGCCAGGGTGGCGGATTGTGGGGGTAAAGATGGAGAAAATTGGGGAATCTATGAATCACTAACTTACTTTTTGAAAGAATGGGGCCCTGCTGGCTGGAGGGCTTATTTTTTGAACCACATTAGGCACCGAAGGGCATCTTAGGGGGTCACCTTCGGAGGTAAGGCAAGTTTTATAGATGAGGTTATTTATCCAACTCGCGGTTGATGGCGTCGGTTAATTTTTGGGAATGGATCACATATTTTTTCTCTTTTTGCTGTATCACCCCAGGGTCGTTGCCATCCAGGGATACCAAGGCTCCTTCAATGAATTGGATGGTGCCATCTTTGCCTACCAGGATACTTTTGGGGTAAGTGGTACCAAAGTTGGATTCGATGTAGGATTGAGCCGCTTGAAGGTGGGTGAAGGTATAGGGGTGTTTTTGGAGAAAGAGCTGGATTTTATCGGCCTTTTCGGGTGCCATTGCCACAAAAACGATGTCCTGATCCTGGTATTGGGCTTTGATGCGATTGAGTTCGGGCATTTCGGCGATGCAGGGCGCACAGGAGGTAAACCAGGTGTTGATGAGCATTACTTTGCCATGGCCAATGACTTCGGTTACTTCCTGGCCTTCCAGATTGAGTAGGGTGAAAGGTGGCAGTTTTTTGCCGATCCATTGTTCCTTTGGGGAGGTGGCGGAGGCCAGGTTTGCGGGGATGGCTTTAAGGCTAAAGCTCAGGAAGGTCGTGTCTTTGCGGGTGGAGAGCGGGGCAGTGTTCAGTTGCACTTTCATTTTGAGGGGGGTGACTTTTTTCTCCAGGTCGAGGCGAATGGAATCAAGTTGGCGCTGGGTCAGCAGTTTCCCTTCGGGAGTTTGGTACAGGGTGACTTGGGCCTGGATGGACTGTTGGGCAATCAATAGTAAGAGGGTAAAGATGAGTTTGTGCATGAGGATGGGTTTATGGATTTTATCAATGGATGAAAGTAAAGTAGAAGTGGGTAGAAAAACAAGGCATTTTTGCAGGTTTATGACCACCCCAAATTTGGGGTATTGAACTTTGGGGCTTCAATAAAAAAGGCGAAGCTGGAGCTTCGCCTGCAATAACAACCTTATTCATAGCAATGCTTCTTGGCCAAAGCTCCGACTTGCGGAGGGGCAAGGGCGGGAGCTTTGGAGGTTTCTTTGAACCGGGGCAATTGGAATGACGAATTTTTCGAATGACGAATAGGGCTGCGCTCAGCAAGCATGGGCAACCGCTTTAAGGGGCATGGAGATGACAGATGGAGATGAGCCAAAGGAAATGGGCTGAATGGCTTTGAGGGTCACGGGGGTGACCGACAAGGGTAAAAAGTGTAGATTTCATAGCTTTATGTTAAAAATTAAACAAAATTATTATTTTTTAAACATAAAATGAATTTTTTAGACTTTTTATTTGGTGGCGGTTAAGTTTTAAGTTGCCCCACGCGGAGTATAGCAAAAAAAGAGGCGAAGCCGAAGCTTCGCCTGTACTGTAGTGTGGTACTTAGAACCAATTGTCTAAAAAATCAGATCGACTTCAATCCCTTTGCCCTGGCTACTGGTGGTAACCGTGGTAGTGGCAGGTTCTTGGGTACTGGAAGTGGAAACGGGAGTTGGGCGGCCTGACAGCAGGAGCTGTAGGAGCAGGAATAGGATGGTGTTCATAGCTTTAGTTGTAAATGGGTGTTTTGTTAAATTTTACACAATTTAAAAGTAAATTTAACAAAATGCAAATTTTTTAGACTTTATTCATTCCGCAGCAGTTCCTGGCACCACTCGTGCATGAATTTCAGTCTCCGGAAGTACTCAGCGGGGAGTAGGATACAAACCTCCGGCCACCCTGCGCGAGGATTCCCCGCGCTAGGGGCTGGATGCTTCGACTTCGCTCAGCAACCTGCTTCGATGAGCAGCAGCCCGCAGGGCCGAGCCGCGAGGCGAGCCTGGAAGACACCGACCCGACGCAGGAGGGGAGCGCCCAAAACAGAAAAAAGTGATGCTGGCCACTCCCCTACCCTGTTTAAAGCGGCTGTTGCCCGAGGGTGCCTCCGTTCATCTTAAGCGGCTTCTTGGCCATGAAGCGGAAGCTAAAAGACTTGGAGGGATCGAAGCTTTCCCAAAAGGCGTCCTCCATCTGGAAAATGATATAACCTACACTACCGTAGCTGGGGTCGCCTTCTTCGATGTGCATGACGTAGGTAGGCTTGGCTTGGGTGTCTTGCTGGTAGAAGCGGAAGGCAGCATCCTGGCACCAGGCGGCGAAGTTTTTGGTGATGACCAGAATCTGCTTATTGGGCGAACCATCGTGCTTGAAGGAGCGGGTGGAGTCGATACAAACGGTAAGGCTGGGGCTGTGCAGGGGGTACTTCTGGCAGTTGAGCATGAGTTCGTTCTTGGCAAAGTTGATGTAGCCTTCGTGGGTGTATAGGCAGGGGTTGGGGCAGTCCATCTGGCCAGAGATGATGCGCTGGGGTGCTTGGTAGAGTTGGGCTTTGCAGTCGGCGTAGCTGCGCTCCTGGGCGGCGGTGGCGGTGTTGAGGCCGGGGTCGAAGGTGGAAGTGGTGCAGGCGGCTAGGGCCAGGATGAGGGGGAAAATAAAATGGGTGGTTTTCATAGCAAATGGTTTTGAAATGACGAATTTTTCGAATGACGAATGACGAGGGCGCTAGCCGCCGGTCATTGGTGCTTTGCTATGAAAATTTAGGTTCCGAGACCGGAACAGGAGACTGTGCTTCGTGGAGAGATGGTGCCAGGGTGGCGGTTTGTGGTGGTAAAGATAGGGGGAAATGGGATAGGGCGCAAGTTAAAAACAAGGATTTTGGAACACTCCAGTAATCCCGATCCCTTTTCCAGCTAACCTATAAAATTGTAATAGACTTAAGGGCAATTCTTGTTCTGGGATTCATTTCAACTAAATTTTATTTTAAATTAAATCACAATTAAGTAATTAAATTTGCAGTTAATCCAATAATTAAATACATTTGAATGTAAAAAATCAATAAATCGGTTTAACAATTTGTAGTTAACAAATCTATAATTCATATTGAGATACGTGGCTTAATTCAAATTTTAGCATAGTCGTTGCTTTCAATGGCACAACGGCCCTAAAGAAAGGGAAAAAGCAATAAATTATTCTTCCACTGGGCATATATAAAAGTCAAAACTACCTGCAAAATGTATAAGGGGATTACTCCTGCATTTGCAGAATTTCAAAATAATTTTCAAAACTAAATCTACAATCATGGCACTCGGAGACGGAATTAGAAGAAACATCGCACATGTTTCTGAAGCAGAACGGACTCGCTTTCGGAACGCAATAGTGCAACTCCACAATCGATATTATGCAGACGGAGTTTCAAAATGGGTCAAACAAGACCAAATTCATGAAGCAACACATGTACATGGTGGGTCATCATTTTTACCCTGGCACAGAGAATTGTGCAATCGTTTTGAGCAACTATTAAGGGAGATTGACCCTGACCTGTCCTTACATTATTGGGATTGGACTGGAGACCCCCGAGCGGCCAGTGATGGCGGTGGAGGAACAGTCAACCTTTTTACCACTGATTTTATGGGGGAGTCCAATGGTGCTGTAGCTGCTCCTTTTGGAGGGTTTCCGCCAATTACGAGAAACATAGCAGGTGGAGCACCAGCACCTAGTTTACCTGGGGCAGACACTGATGCGAACATTATCAACGCTACCAATGGGATTGCACAAGCTCAACAATGGGGCGTCATTCGTGCGAAAATTGAACAATCCCCCAATCACAATGGCCTTCATGGTTACATTGGGGGAACTATTGGGAACGGACATACTGCTTTTGAAGACCCTTTCGTATTCCTTTTGCATTCAAATGTAGATAGGTTATGGGCCTTGTGGCAAACTCAAGCAGGTGAAGAATGGCGTCTAGATCCTTTTTTTACTTACGGAGATGAAACCAATGATGCTAGTATAATTGAAAACATGGAACCTTGGGCAGGAGGAGCAGGGTTACGTCCGTGGGCTTCACCAGACAACCAGCAAGTCCTTAAAAACTCCAAACACATTTCCGTAGTTATACCTCCTTGTTATGATACGAATGCTAATAATGCAATATCCGTTGAAGTGCTTAATGCGGGTACCCCTCCAATCATCAACTTCAATGATATTCCTTCAGGAGATACAGCGATAAGAGCCGCAGTTTTCAGAATATATGGCTGCGGAAATGCAACCATTCGTGTAACAGCAGGTGGCACACCTAGTGCACCTTTCTCCGTATTACATCCTATTTCTGGTTCAATTATCGTTCCACATGCCCATTCGCTACCTTATCAAGAAGGTCGAATTTGGCTAGCGTTCACAGCGGGCGCAGCTGGTGTACCAGTACCTGATGGCGCTGTGACCTTCGAATGTGTAGAAAGTGGACAAGTTTTTACCTTTACATTAAGGGCAAACGCTATTGTACGCCCAAGAGTAGCCGTCATGCTTTCGCTCGATCAATCCGGAAGTATGGACGATGCAGCAGGCACCAGTGGTGCAAAACGCATTGAGGTATTGAAAGATGCAGCCAGTACCTTTATGGAAATTATTCCGCAGAATAATGGGGTAGGGCTTATTCGCTTCGACCACAATGCATACCCTACTAATCATACTACATTTCCCGGTTTAAGCCTTAGACGAATCAATTCCAACTCCATGTTTGACCCTGATAGGGTGGCAGCGATCAATGCTGTCTCAGGGCACAATACCAATCTTTTAGGAAGAACTTCTGTGGGTGACGGATTACAAGCTGCAAGGACTATCCTGAATCCGGTTCCAATAGCCGATTATGAGCAAAAAGCGATAATCGTTTTTACTGATGGGCTCGAAAATGAACCGTTAAGTATAGCAGATGTAGCAGGATCGATTGACGATAGAACTTTTGCAATCGGGTTGGGAAATGAAACACAGGTAAACACCAACGCTCTTCGTACACTAACCAATGGTACGGGTGGATATCTTCTACTCACGGGTTTACTGACATCGAACATTGACGACTACTTCAGACTGAGCAAGTATTTTTTACAAATCCTTGCAGGTGTAACCAATAACAACATTGTTCTTGACCCTAACGGCTATGTAGCCCCAGGAATGACTGTTGCTATTCCTTTTCGCCTCAACGAGGCAGATATTGATGCAACCGCAATATTGTTAACGGATTTTCCTGTAGTTGACCTGGTACTGGAGACCCCAGGAGGAGACTTTATCGATGATTTGAATGCAGGAGGCTTAGGTGTTGATTATGCAGCTGGAGCAAAAAGCAAAAACTATCGATTTAGTCTACCCGTTGCCTTTTCCAAGGGTAATCACGCTGGAAAATGGATCGCCCATTTAAAAGTTAATGAGAAGGATTACAAAGTATACGAGTCAAAATTACGCGACTCTAAAACTCGTGAAGCCCAATCTTTCTTGAAGCATGGTGCACGCTATTCGCTGGTGGTGAACACGTATTCAAACTTGAAGATGGAAGCATTTATTCATCAAAATAGCCTTGAACCTGGTTCAACGATGACGCTTCGGGCAATATTGAATGAATATAGCGTACCGGTAGACAATAGAGCTTCCGTATTAGTCGAAGTCCAAAGACCTGATCGCTCCAGTTTCTCGGTAATCCTTAATGAATTAGAACCGGGGGTATTTGAGCAATCCTTTGTTGCCAATATTGCAGGGATATATACCTGCCGATTTGTTGCCCGTGGGGGGACGTTAAGGGGGACAGAATTTACAAGAGAACAGACTTTAACCGGAGCAGTTTTTCAAGGTGGGGACAGGACAGGAAGTAAGCCTACCGATTCTGGACTTGATGGAAGACCAAATGGATTGTTTGAAAAATGCTGTCAAAATTTGACCAGAATCCTATTGGGAATTCTAATCCTTCTTTTGATTTTAATCGCTTTAAAGCTTAGAGGATAGGGTATTATTCCACAAAAAAGCATAGCCAGCAATTCGTTCTACTCGGGCGGATTGTGGCTATGCCAAATGATTTTTGTGAACCTAAGTATACCCAAGCCCCTAGATTTTGTGTACATACTAGAATCAAGTCGCTGTGGGGTATAAAATAAAATTTAAACTATGCCTTGGACAGTTCCCATTCCATCTGGCGATGTGGTAGCCATTCACGTTGCACTTTTACCAACACCTAACGGTGATGGTGAGATCCTGTTATTTGGCGGCGACAATCACGATATTGCAGCAGCCCGTGCGAATCAAATCGACCACACTGCGCGATTTAATTGTAGACACCCTACACTTGCGGTGATTCCAGTTGATGCACCTGATTTTGACCTTTTTTGTTGTGGTCAAGCCTTTTTGGGCGACGGCAGGCTCTTGGTTGCAGGTGGCACTGATGAGTTTCCTCCTGATGCAGAAGGTATTCATCACGAGCGACATTTTGATGGCCACAGACACGCTGCAATTTATCATCCCAGAACAGGGCAATTGTTGACAACTGCGGACATGAACCCTGAACCAGGTGCAGGTAGTGCAGGTGGTGGTCGGTGGTACCCTACCTTGTGCACTGTAGAAAATGGGGATGTTTTTATTTTTCAAGGCCACCCTAAAGGCGACGATGGACGGCATGGCAATAACTCCATGGAACGCTATCAATTGGCCACCAACCGTTGGGTGTTGATGCCTTCATTGGGGGTAGTAAGCGGAGACCCTATCTTGTATTCGCGGCTACATTTGCTAAGTGACGGAAGCATTTTTGTTTCCTCATTTGTAAATGGCTTTGGTCGAAATATTGCCATTAACCCTTTTGATGGCAGTTTCAGGGAAGTTTCGGATTTGCCAAACGGTCGGTACCATGGCTTTGGCTGTCCATCAGTCTTATTGCCATTGATGCCAAACGATGGCTATCGCAATAGAATCTTTTTATGTGGGGGTGAGCAATCCCAATTATTAGATGTGGGTAATGCTGGGGCTGGCTGGCAAATTGTTCCACGCATGGGGACATTGGCGGGCGTTGGCCGAACAAATTCCAATGCAACATTACTACCAACAGGTGACGTTGTGGTCACTGGTGGCGCGAACCCTGACAATGACCAAACAAGTGTAAACAATCCTGAAATTTATCGGACACCACTGAACCGAGCAGCAAGAACTTATCAAGCGGGTGTTGGTTTTAGCGAAACAATAAATGACCCTGCAACGCATCTGCGCAATTACCATTCTTCCGCTATATTGATGCCCGATGGTAGAGTTTGGGTAGCAGGCGGAAATTCACCAGCGCAACCAAACTCAGCGCCAACAGCGACACAAAAATCCATCGAAATCTACACTCCACCTTATCCTGCGGGAGTGCGACCTCAAATCACCGCTTGCCCCTCTGCTATTGATTACGGGGCATCATTTCCCGTCACGGTTTCTGACGCGTCGGTGATTGAATCGGTTGTTTTGATGCGCTGTGGCTCAGCAACACATTCCTTTAATGGGGATCAACGTGCAATCTATTTGAATTTTGATGGGGGTGAATCCAATACCCTGACTTTGATTGCACCACCTAACGGACGCATTGCACCTCCTGGCTGGTATATGCTTTTTGTGGTGGATAATGCTGGCCGCCCCTGTGAATGGGCTTCTTTTGTACGCTTGTCTCAGCGAAGTATTCATTTTGTACTTGACCATAGTACATTTTCCAAACATGAGGTTCAATCCATGCTCCATACTAGCACAAATGCTCGTTTTTCAAAAGCATTGTACGTAGTACTTGACGGTTATTTGAGAAGTGAAGTAGGGCTGCCTTCGGTCCATTTGCATTACGACTCAGCGGCGGGAATAGAGATTCCCAATGTGCAGGTAATTCCAATTGGAACACCAGAGTTTGAACATAGCGTGGAAGATGTCCCTCAGCGCATTACTTACGCTTGCGATGTTGTTTTCAATGATACTTCGCCTTTTGATACTATTGATGCGACCCGTCAGCGGACTGCCGTAGCGGTTGCCCAATTTGGCAATCATCGTACAGAAGGTACACTTAGATTGACCCTCAATCCCAATCCTTACCTGGTGGATGGTTCAGTAGAGTGGTTGAGTACAGACTTGCGGGTTTTCAAAATCAGGCAAGGTGGTTATTTTGCCGGAGATAGGTTGTTGGAGCATACAGGCAATGCCATTGGGTTTGTTCAAACCCTATTGACCCGACTCAATGACGGTTCGTCGGGGTCGCTTTTTGATTCAATTTCGACGGATATTAATGACAGTCGCCTTGATTTGTCGCCGATTGAAGTGCTTTCATTTTTTCCATTACGAACAGTAAATGTATACAATTATGCAGTGGCCAAAATACGTTACCGCTCATTGGCTGAGACTGCGAGTTTAGTGCAAGTATTTTTCAGGGCCTTCCAAGCAGCTACTACCGACGTCTCCTTCAATACAGGCACCATTTATCGACGGGAAGGTAATGGTGTAAATGCAGTGCCTTTGCTTGGTAAATCGGGGTCTAATCAATTGTTGTCCATTCCATTTTTTGCGGATGTACGTGCAACAGGGGACATGAGATCACAAAACAACAACACCAATAAAAAGGATATTAACTTTGATGCAGGGGGGCAGGAAGTGACCGTTTATTTTGGCTGTTGGCTGGATATTAACCAAGACACATCACGTTTTCCAAACAATGTAACGTCTGAGGGACCTTTCGACCCATCACAAATGCGTTCTATCCAAGCCTTGATGCGTGGAACACACCAGTGTTTAGTGGCTGAAATTCATTACGGTTTAGACCCCATCCCCATGGGTGCAACCCCGGGGAATAACGACAACCTATCGCAACGCAACTTAGTGATAGACCATTCCGACAATCCTGGCGACCAAGATTCACACATTGTGCGGCATCCTTTTGAACTAAAACCAACAAATGGCTATGTATCAACTAGTGAGTTTGGCAAATATTATCAAAACTATGCGCGTCCTGATGAATTGATGATTCATTGGGGTAGTTTACCACGCAATAGTGCGATATCCATTTACCTACCTTCGGTTTACGCAGATGATGTTTTGGCTATTCAAGCATTTTCACGCCTGTCGTCTTCCTACCTAACAAAAGTGGATGAGCATACCATTCGGTGTGAAGGTGAAGCGGATGTTACCTACATTCCGATTCCCCTAAGCAATCAGGGCGAGCCCATCACGGGTTTATTTACAGTTGAGTTGCCGAACAATGTTGTCAAAGGGCAAAGTTTTAATACTGTGGTACAGCAAATTGCTGGTTCATCACGCCGTATTATTGGGAGCTTCCAAATGTTGATTCCGGTCAGCACGGCCGATGCTTTGTTACCAGAATTGTCGCAACGCTTATCCATTCTGAAACACATCCAACTTTCCATTTCACCAAACGATCGTTGGTATGCTGTTTTTAATCGCTATGTTTCACATTTTTCAAGCAAAATCAAGGCTTTAGGTGGCAATCCAGATCATGTTTTGCCGAGTACTACAGGCTTAGGTGCTTTTCCAAACCTCATCAAGGAGAGCTGGACCTTGTGCATGACCTTGCAATGGACTGTCACCCTTCTGTTGGCGGTTTTGGTCGTATCCAGCACACTTGTGCCAACCACAATTGCGGCAATTGTTGCCACTATTTTAGTGGTAATGCTTTTGGCGATTTGTGGATTTTGGTTCGCTCGTTGCACTCCGAATAGGTATTCCGTCATTAAAGCGATACTCTTGGGGCTCAATATCGGAGCAGCAGTTTTGAGTGCGGTCTATCTGTTTAGGAGGTTTATAGATTCGCCGTTTTTGTTCGCCATGATTGCCGCTTTAAGTCTTGCCAATTTCGTTTTGCTTCTGCTGATCCATTGGGAAGCGGCAAAGGGGAGTAGAACGCCCAAGCTATAAAACCAGCACATCAAGTAAAATTGGCCAGGTAAGTCTCTTTTCCACTTTGTTTGGATAGAGGCTACCTGTTGCCGATTCTGTAATGAGTTGATCATTGAGAAGCTTGTTCAAATTTATCAACATAATTATCTTGTTATATGATCACATCGATGAGGCGGTCTAAGGCACGGCGGATGCGTTTTTCGGTGGCGTCGGTGTCTTTGATGAAGGTGACGGGTGCTGGGTCGAAATGGTAGCGGGTGGTTAGGAGCTCAATGAAGCCTTCGGCATCGCGGACGGCGTTGTTGAGCTTGGAGCAATGAAGGTAGTCGTTGATGGCGATGGCCAGCAGGTAGTTGGTGCCACGGGGGGAGGAGGCGGGGCTG
>JAIYDG010000235.1 GCA_027487625.1 Bacteroidota bacterium | reverse complement strand
TATCTAATTTAAAGGCAAGTGAAAAGGAATTGGAGAATACAAGAAATACAATCACATTAAATGTTTGTAATGCTTACCTAAGTGTTTTACAAAACATTGAATTAAGAAATTCAGCTGTTTCAAGAGTTAATGCAACTCGTGCGCAGGTTGAAAGACAAAAGAAAATGTTTGAATTAGGAAGCAGCAACAAAAGCAGATATCTTCAATTAAAAGCCCAATTAGCTCAAGAAGAACTAGCATATATTAACAGCGATAATATTGTTACTCAATCCTATTTGGAATTGTGGTTGATGATTCAGGTTGACCCTTCTCAAAACAATAAAATCGCAATACCTGATACTAAAAATATGGAAGTTGCTGATGAAACAAGAACTGTTGAACAGATTTATGAAGATTTCAGTAAAAAAAGTCCCGATGTTTTGGCAACTCAACAAAGAATCAGAAGTGCTGAGATACAAAGATATATGGCATTAGGTGGCCGTTCTCCAAGAATTACTTTAGGAGCAGGACTTAATTCATTTTATACCACCCAAAGTAAAGTTGGAGTAGGAACTCCTAATTTCAATAATAGAACAATTGGTTTTTGGGATAATAATGGAACTTTAGTTCAGGTTTATACCCCTTTTCCTACCTATTCTAGTTATGAAACCAGTTCATTAAGAACACAATTTGACCAAAATCTGGGTTCAAATGTTTCATTACAATTGAGTTTACCAATTTTTAATGGTTGGAATGTAAATACCAACATTCAAAAATCTCAAATCAACAATTTGAGTGCTAAACTCAACGATCAACAAGTTAAAAATAATCTATTTAGAAGTATTTCTCAATCTTATACAAATTTCAAAGCGAGTAGAAAAAAATACGAAGCTAACCAAAGCAATCTGGAAGCAAACAAAGAAGCTTTTGATTTAGCTGAAAAACAATTTGAATTAGGTGCGATGAATATGGCTGATTATTTAAACACAAAAAATAGCTTAATCAGAGCAGAGGCAGATTTCACGCAAGCTAAATACGAATTAATCTTTCGCAGAAAAGTATTGGACTTCTATGCTGGGAAAGCATTGTATTAATCTTAAATTGCAAAACAAATGGCACAGAAAAAGAACAATAAAATTCTCATCTACTCAGGAATAGGGGTTGCAGTATTACTAATATTGGCAATTGTAGGTAAAAAACAAGGCTGGATTGGAAAACAAGAAGGCACAAAAATTACCACCGCAATTGTAGAAAAACACACTTTGATTGAAACAGTTTCTGCAAACGGAAGGGTTCAACCTGAAAAAGAAGTAAAAATTAGTTCCGATGTTTCTGGTGAAATCATGGAATTATATGTTCATGAAGGTGATTCAGTTGTTGCCGGAAAACTTTTGGCAAGAATCGATCCTGAATTATACCAATCATCATTAGATAGAAGTGAAGCTTCATTAAATAATACAAAAGCAAGTTTAGCTACTACCAAATCACGCTTGGTGCAAGCGCAAGCTCGCCTTACTGAGGTGAGTAAATCTTATGAGCGTAATAAAAAAATGCACGAACAGCAACTAATTTCAGATGCAGAATTCGAAACTTCAAAAAGCACTTATGACAATGCAAAAGCAGAAGTTGAGGCAGGTAAACAAGGTATTTTAGGAGCAGAATTTAGTGTTAGAAGCTTTGAAGCAAGTTTAAAAGAAGCAAGGAAAAACTTAAGTAGAACTCATATTTATGCACCTGTAAGTGGAATTGTTTCTAAACTTAGTGTAGAAGCTGGTGAACGTGTAGTTGGAACATCTCAAATGGCTGGAACTGAAATGATGAGAATTGCTAACTTAAATGACATGGAAGTTAGTGTTGATGTAAATGAAAACGATATTGTTAAAGTTGGTTTGTATGATACAACTATGATTGAAGTAGATGCTTATCCTGGAAGAAAATTCACTGGAATTGTAACTGAAATTGCCAATAGTGCAACTACAAATGCCGCAACTACATCAGACCAAGTAACCAATTTCGTGGTAAAAATTAGAATACTTAGAAGCAGTTATGAAGATTTAACCAGAAAATTTGGTAAACGTAAATCGGTTTTCAGACCGGGTATGAGTGCCAGTGTTGAAATTCAAACTGAAAAAGTTGTTGATGTAGTTTCTATTCCATTGGAATCAGTAACTGTTAGAGATATTAGTGCTTTAGATACTGTAAAAATTGAAAAATCAGATAAAGAAAAACCATCAGGCATCAACAAAGAGAAGAAAAATGAAGAAGTTGAGGTGGTATTCTTAAAAACAGGCGATATTTCTTCAATTAGAAAAGTTAAAACAGGTGTTCAGGATGATAAATATATCCAGGTTTTAGAAGGTGTTTCAGAAGGTGATGAGGTAATTTCAGGACCTTATTCAACCATTTCAAAAACATTAAAACATGGTGAAAAAGTTAGTAAAGTGAAAAAAGAAGAATTATTCGAAAAGAAAGACTAATTTGATATGTTGAGCAAATCCTTCAAGACAATCAGCTTTGCTTTTCTTAGTATCATACTCTTTTTTGCTACCCTGAATTTACACTCCAGAAGTGGAGAATTTAATTACCATAGTGAAATTTTTTCAGACAAAGCAGGATATCAGGTTTACCTTCCTGCTTTGTTTATTTATAATTTCAATGCTAATGCATTTCCAGATAGTATAGAGTTTAGAACAGGCGAAGGATTTATTCTGAATAGAGAAAGTAATAAAATCTTCACGAAATACCCTTCAGGTGTTGCGGTTATGCAGGCTCCATTTTTTCTAGCAGCGCATGTTTATTGTAAGATTTTTGAGCCTGAAAAAGCTAGCGGTTATTCAAGACCTTATCACTATGCAACTGATATAGCAGCCGTGTTTTATGTACTTATTGGATTGATATTTTTATTCCAATTCCTATCCTTCTACTATTCTGAAAAAACTGTTTTCTATTCCCTGCTCATCTTTTTATTGGGTACTAATTTATTTTATTACGCAACAAAAGAAACTGGCTTATCACATGCTTATTCTTTTTTTCTCTGCAGTGCATGGCTTCTTAGTTATAAAAAGTTAATTACTAATTCTGAATATCAGACTAATTCATTAATGAAGCTGGCTTTTTTAACAGGATTGATTTTATTGGTTAGACAAATCAATTTATTATTCCTTCCATTTTTTGTTTTATTGGATGTTCAATTGATTTCAGAAATTGGGGCTCGATTTAAGAAAATTGGTCTAAAAAGGTTTCTTTTAATGCTTATGATTATTGGATTAGTAATGAGTCCACAAATCGCCTATAATTTCTACCTTTTTGATTCACCATTTGCTTATAGTTACGGGAACGAAAGTTTTATCTATAAATTCAATCCACAGTTTAACAAAGTTCTTTTTTCGTTTGAAAATGGCTTTTTTGCCATGAATCCTATCCATATTTTTACGGTAATTGGAATGTTTTTATTGCTTAAAAATGGAACGAATGCATGGATTCAAATCCTTCTTTTTGTGTCAATATCATATGTTTATGCAGCATGGTGGAGTCCGCAATTGGGCTGTGGATTAGGTCATAGAGGCTTTGTTGAATTCTACTCATTGTTTGCTCTAGCATTTACAGCAATCATTCATAAAATTTTGAGTCTAAAAAACTCTACTATCAAAATCCCCATCATTTTAGTTATTATTGCCTTAGTAGCACTTAATCTGAAAATTTCATATACCTATGATGGTTGCTGGTATGGCAAAACTATCTGGGATACAAATGAATACATAAGGTTAGTAATCAGTTAATTCATGTCTTTATTATCAATCATTATCCCAGCCTACAATGAGGCTAGAACCATTCACTTGATTTTAGAAAAAATCGAGGCAGTACAATTGATTTCCAATGTCAAAAAAGAAATCATTATTGTAAATGATTGTTCTAGTGATGAAACAGCAAATGTTGTTAGAAATCTTATGCAGAAATATCCGGCAATTAGATTTGTTGAGCATGAAGTTAATAAAGGAAAAGGTGCTGCAATTCATACTGGAATTAAAGAAGCAAATGGCGACTACATCATCATTCAAGATGCTGATTTAGAATACGACCCACAGGAGTTTAACTTGTTATTAAAACCAATTACAGATGGTTTTGCTGATGTTGTGTATGGTTCTCGTTTTATGGGAGGAAATCCTCATAGAATCCTATTCTTCTGGCATTCAATTGGAAACGGAGTTTTAACTTTTATGTCGAATATGTTTACCAACTTGAACTTAACTGACATGGAAACCTGTTACAAATTATTTAAATCAGAATTCATCAAACCTATTCAATTAAGAGAAAATAGATTTGGCTTTGAACCAGAAATCACTGCCAAAATCAGCAGAATTCCGAATATCAGAATTTATGAAGTAGGAATTTCATATTATGGAAGAACCTATGCTGAAGGCAAAAAAATTAACTGGAAAGATGGTTTTAGAGCCATTTACTGTATAATAAAATACGGGCTTCTTAAAATTAATTAAACATGGAAAAGGAATTCTTTCCATCAAAATATTTTAATTCCGCCTACTTCACTTTTCTCCTAGTTTTCTTCATAATTTGCTCTCAAACAAACGGAATTGGGCAAGGTGGCGATAGTGTTTTTCATTACCTAATGGCCAAATATTCATGGCAGCATCCTCACCTATTTTTTAATCATTGGGGAAAACCCCTTTTCACAATAATAGCTTCTGTTTTTGCCCAATTTGGTTTCACCTGGATAAAGATTTTTAATTCCCTCAATACATTCATAGGAATTTTTTATGGATACAAACTGGCAAAACATTTTGAAATAAAAAATGCAGGATTGGTTCTATTTTTTGTTATTCTGGCGCCATTAACAATAAGTGTAAATTTTAGTGGTTTAACCGAACCCATGTTTGCAAGCGTTTTGCTTAGTTCATTGTATTTAATTGCCAATTCTAATGAAAACAAAGGCGCTTTTTTAGTTTCATTTTTGCCCTTTGTAAGATCAGAAGGACTTATAATTTTAGTAGCACTTGCTCTTTTCTTTCTAATTAAAAAGAATTGGAAAGCTATTATACTTTTAGGTGCAGGACATCTGATAATGAGTATAGCCGGAATGTGGATTCATGGAGATATTCTGTGGGTTTTTACCAAAATTCCTTATGCGCATTTAAATCCGGTATATGGCAAAGGCACTTGGGACCATTTTATCATTCAAATGAATTTTATGATTGGACCAATTCTCTTTACTTTCTTGATTTTAGGTTTGATTTCGACATTATTTAAACATAAGTTAAAAGTAGTTATTGAAGTTTTTACAAACGATAAACTCTTTTTGATTTATGGCATTTTCATAGCATTTTTTATGGCTCATTCAGCATTTTGGGCTTTAGGAATATTTGGATCAATGGGTTTAACAAGGGTTTTTGCAGGAGTAATGCCATTGATAGCAATTATAGCTATTGAAGGTTTTAATTTTATTGGAGTTTCCATAACTAAGAAGAATGAAAAGATTGCGAAATGGACAAGCATTACACTATTAATTCTATGTTTTATTTTTCCATTTTTAGACAATCCTGCATCCTATGATTTGAAAAAGGATTTGACATTAAGTGAAGGTGAATCTCTTTTAAAAGAGCAGGTTTGTAATCAAATAAATAAAGAATTTCCAAATAAGCTCATACTTGCATCAGATGCCTGTGTTCCATTATTTTTAAACATCGACCCATTTGATTCTACAAGTTATCAAACTGCTAAGAATTTTGACCAATTAAAAGAGCAGAAAAAAGAGTTCTTATTGGTTTGGGATCCTTGGTACTCGCAAGTTGAAGACAATCTTCCTATACAAAAAATGGATTCAGATAGCAGTTTTAAAACTAAAGGAGTATTTACATCTAAACTCAAAAACAAAAAATTTGAGTACAGACTTTTCGGCAATTTTTAAGCCAGTTCCTTATTCTTAAAATGATGGGCTAATATCAGAACTGAAGGAATTAAAGTTACCCAAAACAGGTAAACATAAGGTACAAAAACAAAGGAATAAAAAACCAAAAGTGAGATTTTTAAACAAAATAAAGACATTAGTTTTTTGTCGAATTGATTCTTTTTCAACCAAACAAAAAGTATCATTCCAAGCATCGTCAAAACGCTAAAAAACAACATGAGGTTCTTTGTAAAAATAATTTTCTCTTGTAATGAACCTGAGCCCCAAGTATAAATCCAAGAAGCAAATCCCATTCCTTGAAAAAGCTGAAATGGTTTATCACCAGAAGCCTGCCACGATTGACCTTTCCACTCACCTAAAGCAGCATCAATCCATAAATTAGAACCACTGCTCAACATATGAGGAGATTGAATAAGAAACGAAAGATAAAAAATCAACATAAAACCTATTAAATACAATCCGGTTCTAATACAAATTTTTCTATCATCAAACCACATCAAAAGAAAATAAACAGGCAACCAAAATACCAGGCTATATCTTGATAAAATCAGCAAAGCCAATGCAAATGATTTAAATAAAGGCTTGTTTGAAAACAAGGAAATACACAGAATTAAATAATATGCAGCAATAAGCAATTCAACTGTATTTGCATAATCCTTCCCTTGTTTTACCATAATGGAAAACCAAAGCAAAAAGGGCAATACAATCTGCAAAATTAAATGCTTTTTATCTGAAGCTTTTGCGAATTTAAAAACATAAATACCAAATGCTACAACAAAAAGCACTACAAATGACCAACGAGGATCAAGCCTTAATAACTCAGGTAATACAAAGGGAAACCAATGAAATGGTAAATAATTCGGAGTAAACTTTCCATAATTAAAGCCTTCATACAAATCATAAACATGTTCAAAATTTATAAATCTGCTTACATATATGTTTTGAATCAGTGGAATAATATCTGAATTTTCAATTTTAATGGGCCATTTGTGAAAAAGAAATCCTGAGAATACAATTCCAACTAATGATAATCCAATAAAATATTGAAGCTTAATTGATTTGAAATCAGATTGAAGATTTGGAGCTAAATCTTCTTTTAGTTTTAAATCACCAAAAGAAAAATAAACCAAAGCAATTCCCGCAAAAGCAAAAAGTAAAGGACTTAATAAAAAACCAGCTTCATTTCTAAAATAAAATAGAAGCAACAATTCTAGAACAAAACAGAAAATTAAAATCCCTGTTTTATTCTTCATCGTCTTCTACATTAACATCTGTAGCTTGTTCGGGATTAGCAATGGTATTTAATTCCAGTTGTAGAATAGAATCATTGCTTAAAGAATCATTTTTAATAATCTTCAATTTAGCAGGACCAGTAATTGAAACCTGATGGGTTAATCCAAGGGTATCATCTGGTAAAATCAGTTCTCTGCTCAACATTTTATTAGCCAAAAAGCGATAGGTTTTTTCAAGATATTCTTTAGCTGAACCATCTTTATTAAAGCGCCACATAAAACCTTTAGGACGAGGAATAATTGTTGCTAGGTACAAACATTCACTTAAAGTTAATTGTGATGGATGTTTCCTAAAATAAAACCTTGAAGCTTCTCCAATTCCATAAACATTTGGCCCCCATTCAATGATATTTAAATACACCTCAAACATCCTGTCTTTACTAACCAAGTAATTGTTTTCGAGAATGTAAACCAATAGAATTTCTTCCAGTTTTCTTGCCATTGTTTTCTCTCTGGTTAAGAAAACATTTTTAATCAATTGCATACTAATTGTACTGGCACCTCTTTTGAATTTACCAGTTCTAATATTCTTAACAATAGATTGACGAAACGCTTCTGTTACAAAACCTCTATGATAAAAGAATGATGGGTCTTCGGTTGTTAAAACACACTTTTTCAGAAATGGAGAAATCTGGTCAACCGGAGTAAAATCGGAATTAGAAGGACCAACAATGATAGGTCTTGTAGCTCTTCCATTTTCATAAGGATAGTGTACAAATTCAGTATTTAATTTACTTAAGTTAGCTTCACCAAACTTTGTAATCTGGAAATTATCTTTATTTAAAGTACTCTCAAAAACCATCTCATCTGGATGATTTTCATTATAAATAAAATCTAAACGGTAAGAGAAAGAGCCATTTGCTTCCATTCCTCTTATATGATTGAATAAACCTTTTGGTAATGAATTAATAAAATTCTGTGCTGTGGTTGATTCAGTTTGAACAATGAAATAAAATACCGTATCCGGACTATTTTCAAACTTTATAAACGGATGAATAGTAAAATCATTCAGTTTTACAGTTGATGAGCTATCCAAAGAAATAAAATTACTTCCGATAAGGTATGAATAGTTAAACTCAGCATTGTTTATTATAACATCCTCCTTGGCAATTTTAGGATGATTAACTGCAAAATTCTTCACAGAAGCAATTCCATTAACCTTTAACTCTCCCCCATCTAAATCAACCTGATTTAATTGCAACCTAATATTTTCGAATCCTGCTTGAAGATTGAATCTTTCGAAAATATAAGGAATCATTACTCTTGAAGTATCGGTGCTTGAAAAAGTAATATCAGCAGTTTTAGCTGAAGGATTTGCAAAACCAGATAAAATCCAGGTTTGATTGATTGAATTTGAACTAACCTTCATGGATGCATTCAGTCTTTGATCGAATAACTTGAATTCATTCAATGAAAAATTAAAGAACCTATCATCATCAACACCAAGAACCGAAAAATCCTTCATTTCTACTTCATTCGGAACCTTATTTAGAACCTTTGAAATCAGCTGATAAATTGTTTCAGCATAATTTTGAACGCCTTTATTTTCATTGGTTGGATTATCCTGAGTTTGAAGTGTATCCTTTTTATTTAAAAATGCATCAAAATTTTTCTCTTCACCCTTTTTTATCAATTGAAAATATCCGCCATTTAAACTCAGATTTTTCACCCTAATATCACCAATTAAAGCATACCAGAACTTAACTGATAAAGAAAAATCGTTTACAACTAAAATGGTATCTTTTCCTTGTGGAACAAGAGATAATCCATTTAATTTTAAACCACTTAATCCTTCAAAACCTGCATTATCAATTTTTAAAGTTACCTGGTATTTATCCATTAATTTAGCTTGCACCTTTTCAATTGCCTTATGTAAGAAAACATTTCTAAATGAGAAAAAGGCCAAAATTAGGAGCAATAAAAAAACACTGGCAATTTTAATTACCAGTGTTAGAATTTTCTTCAATCGGGTTGAGATTTTCAGCATTTCAAAAATATTAAACGTGCATTACTTCAGCTTCTTTTGCTGCAGTTAAGTCGTCAACTTTTTTGATATAAGAATCAGTTGTTTTTTGCACAGAAGCTTCTGCAGTTTTTGCATCATCCTCAGGCAAACCATCTTTTTGCAACTTTTTAATGCCTTCGTTTATTTCTTTTCTAATATTACGAATTGCAACTTTAGCAGTTTCAGATTCACCTTTTACTTTCTTCACAATTTCTTTTCTTCTTTCTTCAGTTAAAGGAGGAAGAATTACACGGATAACAACACCATCATTAGCAGGATTAAAACCTAAATTAGAAATAATAATTCCTTTTTCAATAGGACCTAACATTGCTTTTTCCCAAGGTTGAATACTGATGGTTCTAGCATCAGGTGTATTCACACTTGCAACTTGATTCAAAGGAACCAATTGTCCGTAATAATCAACTTTTACAGAATCTAACATTGAAGGATGCGCTTTTCCTGCGCGTATTTTTGTAAATTCTGAAGCAGCATGGTCAACTGCTTTGTCCATTTGTTCTTTTAAACTGTCAAATACAGGTTTTAATCTTGGGTCACTCATATAGATTTCGGATTATAGGCTTGCAAATTAAGCATGCTAAGCCGATTAGAGAAATTTATTTTTAGTTTTTTTCTTGAGTCTATTTTGATTCAATTGCCTTAAAACTAAGCTAATGGATTGAAATCAAAATCCTTGCAGAGAAATACAAGCAACAAAAAACTTTGATTATCTTTGCAACCCGAATTATGGAAAGAAAAGTACGCGTAAGATTTGCACCTAGTCCAACTGGTGCTTTACACATTGGAGGAGTTAGAACTGCACTTTATAATTACCTGTTTGCAAAAAAACATGGTGGTGATTTTTTATTAAGAATTGAAGATACAGATCAAACCAGATTTGTACCAGGTGCAGAAGAATACATTATTGAAGCATTAAAATGGTTAAAAATCGAAGCTGTTGAAGGTGTTGGTTTTGGTGATGGTCCTCATGCGCCTTACCGTCAAAGTGAGCGCAAACCAATGTATAAGCAATATGTAATGCAGTTAATTGAAGCAGGATATGCCTATTATGCTTTTGACACTGCAGAGGAATTGGATGGCATGCGTGAACGCTTAAAGGCTAGTAATGTAGATGCAAAATATGATGCAATCACCAGAGGAACTATGAAAAATAGTTTAACTTTACCTGAAGATGAAGTTAAAAGAAGATTAGAAGCAGGTGATGCATATGTGGTAAGAATTAAACTTCCAAGAAAAGAAGAAGTTAAGTTTCATGATGAAATAAGAGGTTGGGTAAGTTTTAATACTTCTCAAATGGATGATAAAGTTTTGTATAAAAGTGATGGTATGCCAACATATCATTTAGCAAATGTTTGTGATGACTATTTAATGAATATTTCACATGTAATCAGAGGTGAAGAATGGCTACCATCAGCACCTTTACATGTATTGTTATACAGGTATTTAGGTTGGGAAGAAGTGATGCCTAAATTTGCTCATTTACCATTATTACTAAAACCTGAAGGTAACGGAAAATTGAGCAAAAGAGATGGTGATAGATTAGGTTTTCCTGTATTTCCATTGCAATGGCAAGATCCGAATACCAATGAAATTTCAAGTGGTTACAGAGAAAGTGGCTATCTACCAGAAGCTGTTGTAAATTTATTGGCCTTTTTAGGATGGAACCCTGGAACAGCTCAGGAAATTTTCACTATGGATGAACTTGCAGAAGCTTTTACTTTAGACAGAGTAAGTAAAAGTGGAGCAAAATTTGACCAAAACAAGGCAAAATGGTTCAATCAGCAGTATGTGAGAATGATGAAAAATGAAGATTTGGCAATCATTCTTCAAAAAGTTTTAGATGAAAAAGGCTTATCAAATAAGTTTGATGCTGCTTATGTGCTTGAAACGGCTCGTTTAGTAAAAGAAAAAATCAGTTTTACAAAAGAGTTATGGGACTATTCAAACTACTTTTTCCAAAACCCAACTGAATTCGATCAAGCAGTAATTCAAAAAAGATGGAAGGATAATTCTAAACAGGTTTTATCTGATATAAAGTCAACAATTGAAACACTTGAATCATTTAACCATGAAGAAGTTGAGAAAGCTTATTTAACAGCATTAGAAAAAAATGGTGTTCCTTCAAAAGACTTTCTTCAATTATTCAGAGTTTGTTTAACAGGTGTTGCCGGTGGACCAC
This sequence comes from Bacteroidota bacterium, assembly GCA_027487625.1. Lineage (GTDB taxonomy): Bacteria > Bacteroidota > Bacteroidia > UKL13-3 > UKL13-3 > CAISCU01. The sequence goes on along the minus strand of JAIYDG010000235.1, from coordinate 1,538 downwards.
CTCTTTTTGAAATGGCAGCCTTATTTGGCAAAAACAATACAGTAGACAGAATCGATTACGCTATAAATACATTAGGTAAATAATTATAATAATTGTTTGAACTTAAATTGTTTTGCATATTTGACTTTAAATAAAATTCATACGATGAAAAATGTTAAAACCATCATTTTCTTATTTGTTTCGATAGTTTTTTTTAGCGCATGTAATTTTGCTAAATTCGATAGAGCACCAGGAAACAGAATTGAAACGATGCCAACACGTTTAATTGGCACCTATGAAATAAGGTATAAAGGTCCAATTGGCCAAATTGATACTTTCAAAGTGAGTTTAGACCAAAGTTCAATCATTATTTTTTCAGGCAACGAAGCAAAGGAATTCGCATACGGAAAAGATTATATTCTTCATGAAATAGAAAATTTGACTGTTATTGTTTTTCCTGATGCAGATTTCAAAAAACTAAGAAATTTAGTTGTTTTAGAACCTGATAAAAAAGGTGTAAAAATGTATCCAATAGTGGAAAAAGTAAATCCTTTTGGCAGTAGACCAGATTTTGATGGAATCTTCCCTTTAAGATCAGTTTTGGTAAATCAGGAGCCATTTGAAATAAAACAGGATAATGGTGGAATGAGCTTTGAAATGGATGCAATAGGACAAGAAAACAATTTTCAAATGGGATTTTATCAAATGGAAGACCCACAATTTACTAATTTATTCAGAACAAAGTTCAAGGACAAAAACTATATTTTCATGAATAAGTTTATTCCACCAAGTATTTCCCAAAAACAGGAAAAATCTAAGAGAAAATGAGTAGACCGATAAGAGTTTTAGTGGCTAAAATAGGTTTGGATGGCCATGATAGAGGAGCAAAAGTTATAGCAACTGCGCTTCGTGATTCAGGAATGGAGGTAATTTATACTGGATTAAGACAAACACCTGAAATGGTAGTACAGGCGGCAATGCAGGAAGATGTTGATGTGATTGGAGTGAGTATATTATCAGGTGCACATTTAACTGTTTTTCCTAAACTCAAACAAATGTTAAATGATCAAGGCATGGAAGATGTTCTTATTACGGGTGGTGGAATTATTCCGGAAGAGGATATTCAGGAACTAAATAAAATTGGCATAGGAAAATTGTTTACCCCTGGTGCAAATACTAGTGATATAGCAGATTATATTAAATCTTGGGTAAAAGATAAGCGAAGCATTTAAGCAACAAAATCAATATTCTACCTCTTTAATACAATTCATCCCCAATAAATAAATTCTAATTATTGGGGATGAAATTTCTACCCATAAGAAAGAATTTCCTAATTTAAGAGTCTGATTATCATAACCTTCATTTAATAGCCAATACGATTCTAAAGTCTGTCTACTTACAATATCAATATAGTAGGATTTAAGCTTTTTAGAATTTATAAATCAAAACTATTTCAACTTAAGCAACTATATTTCAATCTATTAAAACAAAACCTTTTTGTTTTATTTAAATTAGACTTAAAGTTGCACCCGAATTTAAAACCTTTATTGTACAATTTA
>JAIYDG010000569.1 GCA_027487625.1 Bacteroidota bacterium | reverse complement strand
GTAACACTCACTTGGGCAAAAAGATTGAAATTTATGCCAACGAAGGCATAAAAAAGCAATAAAAGACTCCGAGTCCTAAGTATTAGTTTTTTCATGAAATAGAATTTTATACCTCAAAAATCCCTTTGTAAGGCAAAAATGACTTCACGCGTAGTTGTGAAAATGCTTTTTTAGCTGTGATATTTGAGAAAAAATGACAAAAAAGCTATTTGTTCGATGATTTTACAGCTTCCCTAACAAAGCAATTGTTTTGTGCTTTGATTTTTTAAACAAGTGAGAAGTACATTTTGGTGTTAGGTGCATTTTTATATATTTGTGACAGATTGGTCAGTTTATCTTACCAACTATACCAAGCTCTATAATCAGCAAAACGATAGTATTGCTAAATTTATAACAAGACTCAGAAATTAAACTTAATTTTTAAGATAAAGTAAATTTGAAATTCTTAAAATCTTTATGATTACTAATAAAAACATCAAATTATATTTCTTAAATCTAATATTTTTAATTATTTCGTCAAACAGTTTCTCACAAACGGATAAAATTTCATTAAAATCAATTTGGGAAAATCCAAAGATTCCAGATTCTATAAGATTTAATGCTATAAATAAATTTTATACAAATAATTCTTTTAATCAACCTGATTCTATTTTATTGATTATTAATTATCATTATAATTTAGCTAAAGAAAAAAGAGCTTTAGTAGAAATGACTAATTCTTTGAGCCAAAAATACAGTGCTTACTATAAAAAAGGCAATGTAAAAGAGGCAATGCAAGCATTAGAAGAAAATTATATTTTAACAGAAAAACTTAATGATAAAAAAGCCCTAACAATCATTTACTCTAATATGGGTAATATTTATGGCGAACAAGGAAAATATCAGGAAGCAGTGAGATATTTTAACAAAGCCTTAAGCTATTTTCAAGAGAATAAAATAGAAAAAAGCGAAGCGGCGGTAATGAATAATTTAGGTATTATCTATTTTTATATGGGTAATTATGATTTAGCATTAAAACATTACATAAGATCATTAACATTATATAAAAAAAACAAACTTGAAGCAAGAGCTGGAACAGTTCAATTAAATATTGGCCTGGTTTATTTTAAACAAAAAAATAATAACGATGCTATAAAACAAGCGGAAGCCGCAATAAAAACCTTACTTCCTTTTAATGATAAATATTCACTAGCCGATTGTTACTTTCTATTAGCTCAATCATACAAAGAATTAAACAATATAGATCAAGCAAAATTTTATTTAGGTAAAAGCATTGAAATTGATGATGAGTTTGGAAACAATTCCAGAATTATTGAAAGACAGTCTTTTAAAGCTTCTTTAAATTTTGATACAGATATAAATTTAGCCACAAAACAGGCAGAAGATATATTAAAATTAGTAAATGATGATACCGAAAATGATTTAAAAGTTGGTGTTTATGGTTTGTTATATAAATGCTACAAAAAACAGAATAAAATTGAATTATCATTAACTATGCTTGAAAAGTATACAAAGTATAATGATAGTTTAACCTTAGAAAATTACAATTTGGCTGTCATGGAACAAGCCATTCAAAAAGAATATGAAGAAAAACTGTATGTAAACAATTCAAAAAATAGAAAAGTAACCTATGGTATAATTATTAGTTGTGCTATTTTAGTTTCCATTTTTCTTTTTTACTACAGAAAAACTGTTTTGGAAAATCGTATTAAAAGAAAAGAACTATTAGAAGAAGTAATTAGATTAAAAGCTATTGGAAGTACAAAAATTGCTGCCACTTCAAGTGAGTTTGAATTAAACCAAGAAAAAATTGAAACTTTTATCTCACAAAAACTTAATGAAACCGATTGGAAAATCCTTAACATTCTATTAGATAATCCCGTCATTACCAATAAAGAAATTGCAGAAAAAGCTTTTATGAGTGTCGATGGAATTGGTTCTGCATTAAGAAGAATGTATATTTATTTTGATATAAAAGACTCGAAATACAAAAAGACAGACCTTATTCGGGAAGCCATCAAAATTTCGAGTAATAACGAGTAAAAATCAGAGTTACCAAATTACGAATAAGCGCATCTATACCAATTGTGAGTAATTATAAATCCCTTCTATATTTGGGTAATGTATTTCTTAAAATTGATGAAAACCTTAGTATTTAATACAAATATTTTGAACTTAAACTTTGGAACGTTAGCATGAAAGCTCCTTGGAACAAAGAAGGACTTGGATGTTGAGTAAATTATTATAACGTTGGTCAAAGAATTTCGAAAAAACCCTGAACAAAGGATAATATTAAAAACATGCTCCATGAAATATGATTCCGATTTTTAGAAAATTATACTATGCCTTGCCGCTTTAAGCAGAATAATTGTTTATCCTTCATCATATTAATTTACATACAGAAGCTGAAAAGAAGATTGTATTCCTCCAAAAGGAAAATTGCTTATTGGTTCTGGTAATTTTGTAATTACCGGTAATCGTTTTAGGGAATGATAAGCAATGTAAAAAGATTTCGGAAATGAAACATTATAATAAACGTAACTATTATTAAATGCTCAAAATGAGTTTAATAGGCTTCAATACTTTAGGTTATGTTGAATATTGTTTATGTTTGATGATACATTCTTCTACCCTAAAAATTGCCAAAGTTATATGGTAGATTTATCTAAAAATAATAGCTGAATGTCACTTGTTATAAAATTTACACCTTTTAAGTAGCTGCAATATCCTATGAAAGCAAAACTTACATTTCTAACTTTTTTAGTTGTTTCATTTTGCTCTTATGGGCAATCCTTTAGAGCTATGTTTCTAAATCCAAATGTGTACAGAACAAAAATTGATTTGCAAGCTATTCGTCTTTGCGACAATGATTTAAATATAATTTACAATGATACATTTACAATAAAAGTCTCTGTTTTTGAGCATTTAGATTATAAAATAATAAATGAAGACCAAAATGGATTTATTGTAATTAGGATTTTACCAAGTGTAAAAATAGTCAATGAAACATCGCCAACAGACCCTACAAAAAACATAAATGTTGTTCGTTATTCAAATAAAGTCCTATCAAATACAGACCCCAATAATGCCTACAACTATTATTTTGCAATAAAGAAAGATGGATTAAACCCCTTAGGTAAAACACTTTTATCTACCAAAATTATTGGAGTTCCTTTAATTCAACCCTTTAAATTAAGGCCTAGTAAGGGTGATGAAGGATGGAATTTAAGTAGTGCATTTACAATAAGTTATAATTTTGGAATACGGTTAAAATTAGGCTCTAACCCATTTAGTAAAAACTACTTATCCATTGTGCCTTATGGCTTTGGATTGGGGGCTGAAAAATACTTTAATGTTGGTATTGATGGAAAACCAAGTGAAAAGGTTGACGCTTTTGCCTTGACATATTATCAAGGAGGATTAGTTTTAACCAATCAGAACATAAATTTGGGTATTTTCACTGGATTTGATGCCATGTTAGACAAACAAAATGATTGGTTTTATCAAGGCAAACAATGGTTCTCACTAGGTATAGGATATAAGTTCAACAAAGATTAAAAGTAAATCATAAAGTATCATGAGCGAAGACATGGTTATGATTGATATGAAATTAAAGACCCTGAAGGTGGTCACATGTTTATAGAAAAATACGTTAAACCAAATTCCCCGTCAAACACAACAAACGCGGACCTTTGGTCCGCGTTTGTTGTGTTTGACGGGTGGCGTTTCATCCTATTTTATTTTCTATAATCATGTCATCCATTTTGGATTTTAAAGAGCTTGATACAAAAAGAATGTTTCAAACTCGAATTCATTTATTGTGGTTTAGTTTGATATAAACGAATAAGAACAAGCAATAAAGTCTCGGTAATTTGTTTCTATTCAAAGAGGCGGATAATCGTAAAAAAATTTGTTTATTGTATTAAGCATAAGTAGGAGAATTTAGCCCTAGTAATATTTCCAGCAAAAATATTGTAGCTTGTACTTTTAAATTTTTTAAAATGGCATTTCTTGACCTAAATAAAGAGCAAATTAGATTAAAAATTTATGAATTAAGCCCAATTTCAGATTTGGCTTGGTCTGACCTTTCTCTTCTGTTTGAAACCCAAGAATTCAAGCCTAACGAAAAACTTCTAAGTGCCGGTGAAATGGCAAAATACGTTTACTTTATTCACAGTGGTTTAATTAGGTCTTATGTACTTACTGATAATGGTGAAGAGTTCAGCAAATCTATTACAAATTCAAAGAATTTTTATGCTCCTATTTCAAGTTTGGTCACAAAATCACCCTCAGCTTTTTATGTAGAATCTTTAACAAAAACTATAATCTCAAAAGCTCCCTTTTCAGAATTAGAAAAATTACACCAGAAACATCCGGATTTAGAGCACTTTTATAGAAAACAAATGGAATGGTTATACATTCAGTATGAAAGAAGCGAAATTGAATTAGCAACCCAAGATGCCAAGCAAAGATACCTGAACTTACAACAAAGAATAAATGATATTGACAACCTTATTCCTCAATATAAAATTGCGTCTTTCTTAGGAATTACAAATGTTCAATTGAGCAGAATCAGAAAGAATTTAAGGTAAGTTTTCGATTTTAACATATGTTAATGATTGGACCTAAATAATCAATGAACATTGCATAAAATTAAAATCAGTGTAATGTTAAATTATCAAAAAAACCTTTTTTTGGGAATAATTCTTTCCCTGTTTATCAGCTACAAAACCTATTCGCAGGAACAAAATAATTTGGGTTTGGGAATAGAGAAAAACACTTTATCTATTAATGGAAATCCATTAGAAATTTTTACTCTTTATACAGGAAATATTCAAATCCACTCTTGTCATTACGAGAATTGCAAAAAAGAGAAATCACCCTATATCCTCCGCTTTTTAAAAATCCTAAAAGATACTAGCCATGTAGAACCTATTCCAATCAATGTGTTTTTGATAAAGCATCCAGAAGGTAATTTCGTAATTGATGCTGGAGGCGACCCACAATGGTACGATGAATCTAGTTGGGAATGCGAACCATTTTCTAGGAAAATTGCACAAAAATTAGCCAATGTGAATGTTAAACCAGAAGAATCACTTGAAAGTCGTCTTAAACAATTAGGTCTAAAAAACTCGGATATTAAAGCCGCAATTGTTACCCATCTTCATTTCGATCATACTGCCGGTTTAAAGAAATTAAACGCTCCCACTTATGTTGGTAAAGGTGATATTAAAAATGGTAGAATTATTGGAAGTGTGCCTTGTAAATTTTTAGATGGAGTAAAACTAATTCAGGTAGAACCACTTTTAAAAGGATTAAATACAGAAAAACAAGATATTGGAGACAGTTTATTGGGTGCAGGATTATCTCTTACAAAAGACAATGCTATTAAAGTTTACTCTACTCCTGGTCATACTCCCGGTTCTCTTACTATTCGTGTTAGAACCGACCAAGGAGATTTATGGTTTGTTGGTGATATAACATTTGAAGACACGCAAATTGAAACAAATTCAAAAGTAGCGGGCATTCATTTTAACATCAAAGAAATTAGAAAACTTCACAAAAATTTGAAACTAATTTTATCACGTACAAATTCAATCTTAATACCTGCCCATCAAGTAAATACAAGTCAGAGAATTAAAACTTGGTCTAATAAATAAATTGATTGACCAAAGCCTAAAAAGACACTTACTAGAAATGCAAAAAAATATTTAGTTTCATCTTGTTAAAATCATTTTAACATATAATTTATAATAAGAGTTAAACAACAATAAATGGCAATTATATCTCGTGAATTTAAAGGTAATATCACAGTTCATGCTATTCAAACAGGAACAGTTTCTGTAACAAAAGAACACTTTAATTATTCTGGCTTTGGTTTCTTGCGGTTTCCTAAAATTTTATTTGGAAACACATTTATGCCTGATATGCCTGTTTGGGTTTGGTGTATTGAAACTCCACATGGTAACTACTTGATAGATACTGGTGAAACAAGTTACTTTAACATGCCAGATCACTTTAAAGATAAAGGCGAGAATTACGTAAACCGAAAGATTCTCCGTGTTAATACAAATAAGGAGCAAAATATTGATAGACAATTACTCAAAATTGGCCTCACACCTCAAAAAATTGATGCCGTAATAATGACTCACCTTCATGTAGATCATACCGACGGCATCCGTTTTTTTGAAAAAAGCGATTTTTTTATTCCGCAAAAAGATTGGGAAAAGCCTTATGGTGTTCCACTTTCAACATTTCCTAATTGGTTTAAGGGCGAATACTAAGATTATGAAAAAGGTGATATTCCTTTCTTTAAAAGTTATGACTTTTCAAAAGAGATTAGGATAATTTCAACCCCTGGACACACCTTAGGGCACCAATCGGTTTTATTAGAAGTAGAAGGATTTTATTTAATGTTTGCTGGTGACATGACCTTTACTGAAAAACAATTATTTGAAAGAAAATTTGGTGGCATTCATCTTGATATAAAAAACTCGAGAGAAACCATAGAGAATGTTTTAAACCTAAGTAAAGAAACCAAACTTGTTTATCTTCCATCGCACGACCCTCAAAGCGGAATGAGACTTTTAAATGCCTAATTTAGTAATTGAAAGAATCTCAGATATCAATAATTATTTGATTTCATTTTAAATTTTGATGCCTAATTCTTAGTAAATTGCTTGTTATATGAACAACTTTTACAAACAACCCAAACTATTACAGTGGATTGAAGCACTGCTATTTTTAATAATCGGGTTTCTACCTGCACTTTACATCATTCAAATGGGTTTTGCGCAACCCCTGTTTTACTTGCTTTTCATTCCTTATACTCCAATAAGCCAATTCACATCAACCCCTTTCTTTAAACTTAGTGGTATTTATACTTATTATTCTCCGATGTTGCTTGGATACATGGCAAACAATACTCAAATCGATATGCACAGCGGGACCAGTTTTGATTATCTTTTTGTGATGAAGAAATTCAAGAAAGGAACTGAATTCAAAAACAGAATCTTGATGTATCATTTAGAAGGCTTGTTAAAAATAATTCAAAGTATAGAAAACAAGGAAATACTAGAATCTGTAAGCATTGTTGGTACCTCCTATTTCTTTAATGACCGAACCATCCAAAAATTAGGGTTTGAAACAAAAATTCCCTCAGTATTATACAGAATTAATCTTCTTGCCAATTTCATTGATTTATTCTGGATGTATTCTTTAGCTCAGGGAAAACTATCAATTCCCAAAGTATGGAGCGCTAAAAAGGCAGGCATTACTGGCGCCAAATTGCTTGAAAATAAAACCCAGATTATTGAACTCCATAACATGTTGAATAAAAAAATGACCGCTTAAAAATTTGTCATTCAGAATAAAGAAATGACATAAACAATCTTCAAAAGTTTGTGCATCTTGAACTTTTTTGAATCCCACCTAAAGTATATGAGAAGAAAAAATCATGTACTCTTAGATTTTCAAAAAACAATTCTGAAAACAAAAATTTAGTATACGGTCAATATGAAATACCTTAAAACAATCTGCTTTCTAATTACACTGTTCATCAGTTATTTATCATCTGCACAAGTAAATTATAATTGGGAAAAACTTAATACAGAAACCTATAGAGGAAAACAGGATGATATCTTTTTTATTGATGAAAACACCGGTTGGTATATCAATGGTTTCGGTAAAATATTTCACACAAAAGATGCAGGTAAAACCTGGAAACTTCAATTAGAAAAAAAGGGGACCTTCTTTAGGTGTATCGCTTTTATTGATAGTTTAACTGGATTTGTTGGAACTGTAGGAACTGATTACTTCCCAAATGTTACAGATACAATTCCTTTATATGTAACAACAGATGGAGGTGAAAATTGGAATCCAGCCAACTACAATGGTAACTATATTAAAGGTTTATGCGCATTAGACATAGTTAAAGAAGAATTCATCAACCATGGCGAGATTGGTTATAAATACCATATTTACGGAGTTGGAAGAGTTGGTAGTCCTGCAAACTTTATTGTTAGTCACGACAATGGAAAAACCTTCACCAGTATGGATATGAGCCCATATTGCAAAGCATTGTACGATATTAAAATGTTCAACAAAAAGGAAGGATTTGCTTGTGCTTCAACAAGTGAGGATATTGAAACTAGTCATGCACTTATTCTTCATACAATTGATGGTGGTACAACTTGGGAAAAAGTTTTTGAAAGCTCCAGACCTTTTGAAACATCTTGGAAAATTTTCTTCCCATCTACAAAAGTTGGATATGCTACCATTCAAAGCTATAATCCCGATACAAACGTTGCCGTACAACACTTTATAAAAACAACAAATGGCGGTAAAAACTGGAAGGAATTTGAACTTTGTGTAGACCATAAATCTAGGTCGTTTGGCATTGGATTTATTGATGAAAACAATGGCTTTATTGGAACTTTAAACAGCGGTTTTCAAACAAAAAATGGCGGTAAAGATTGGACAAAAATTGATTTAGGTAGAGCCTGTAATAAAATTAGAATAGTAAAACAAGCCAATGGAAAAATGTATGGTTATGCAATTGGAGTGAATGTTTACAAGCTAAAAATCGACCTAAATAAATAAAACAAAATCACCAATAAACTTTAAGAAACAAAAAGGAAATATGACCCTAAACAGTTTTATAAAGAAATTGAAATCTCCATCTTTATGAATTGTCCAATTTCAACTTATGAAAACATCAAAAAGTCTCTTTTATTGGTTTACATTGTTCGCACTTTGTTTTATTGCGTATCAACAAGTGCAAGACAATATTAGACCTAATTATATAGGCGAAAATTCGACAATAAAATACTTATTGGGAGTTGCACCGAATTTCTTTCCTGGCATTGGCTTACCTGCTATGTTTGTTATTTTAATTGCGCAATTTAAACAAACAAGCAAATGGCTAAATGCATACAAACACTTCACTTCAAATATTATATCAGCAATTGGACTAATTAGCTGGGAGTTTTTACAATCTTTAACAACAAAAGGTCATTTTGATTGGCATGATGTTCTTTGGACCTTGATAGGAGCTTTTGTTTTTCAAATCATTTGGACTGTTAGCCCAAAACATCATTTATAAAATCAAATGAAAGTTATATTAGAAGCAATCATACAATCAATATCGGTTTTGCCAAATGAAGTATTGCAGGAGGTTTTGGGGGAATTTCAACAAATGGAATATCCTAAAAACTACTATTTACACAAACAGGGCAGACCTTGTAAATACATTTGGTTTATGACAAAAGGAGCTGTTCGTTATTTTTACACCAACGACGAAGGAAAAGAAATGAAT
>JAIYDG010000524.1 GCA_027487625.1 Bacteroidota bacterium | reverse complement strand
TTATAGAAAGCAGAAACCGCAGGAAGGTCTGCAGAACAAAATCTGTTAAAACCTGAAACCATTGGACTTGCAGCGTTGTAAGTTGTATAACTAGAGCCATTCCAAAGTTTAGCAGTTTGAATTAAATCAGAACCACTTACTACTGATAAGTTTGATTTATTAATAATCCATTTTGAAACAAAAGCACCTTTGTTTCCATGTGCACGGTTAATACCAACAGTATTCCCTAATTCATGGTTAATTAAAGCAGTAAATGTTCCATTTCCATTATCAAATGCACCAACACCATCTGGTATACCAGCCATTCTGTAAGAACCAACTCTATCGCCAGCAGTTAGGATTGATGTGAATTGAACACCACTTTTGATAGAAGTTAAATAAGGACTTTGAGAACTATTAGCACCAGCATTAGGAACAATAATAGCATCAAGTCTGTTGCTTAATGATTGAATTCTAGTATCACCAATAATAGAAGTATCTCTTAAATTATATGGAGTGCTTGTGTAGAAGTTACCCATGTATTCTGCGAAAGCATCTTGCTCTTTACCAGTTGTAGAAAAAGTTGCAATACCTGTAGTTTTAATTGCAGTATCTAAATTAACTCTGTTTGTAGCATTTGCAGGGAAAGGATAATTGTCACCACCAGTAAATAAGAAGTCTAAGGTTACAAATTTGATGATTCTACTTGTATCACCAACCAAAGCACCATTTTTAACAATAGTATCTAATCTGTTTCCTAAAGAATCAACTAAAACCATAGAACGAATTCTGTTTCCAGCACTTAGGTTAACATTGTAACTGAACATAACACCGCCAACTTGTGGGAATTGACCAGGAGTTGCACCAGTAGTAGTAGCAGAAATTCCATGTTCTAAAATTCTTTTTAAACCAGCAGCATTTGTTCTTCCAATTACTAATCCATTGTTGAATCTTAAAGAGTTTTCAATGTCTAGTTGAGAGATATCACCTTTAGCTTTACCAGCAGAAGGATTTGCAAGTGTATTTTCTAAGATTGTAGAATTACCAACTGCATTGATGTTTCCAATTGCAGAGCGTATACCACCACCATTTTTAATAGAAACTTTTACTTCAGAATCAGCTAATTTAGCATACCATAAGTTTGCATCAGCAGTTAAGTTACCAAAATTTGTTTCTTCAGTTCTAACAAAATTTCTTCTACCTTCTAAGAATACACTTGTTTTTCCAAATTTGTTACCGTCTTTATTATTTATAACAGTAGCAATTTGAGAAGTTAAAGTTCTAACATTTGCACCTTTAGTTCCAGAAGCAAAAGCAGCATTATATGTACCCCATAAGCTGGTAACCATTGCAGTATCTGCAGCATAAGCGCCATTGATAGTTGAATCTAATAAGTTGGTTAATAAAATACCGTTTGCATCAAAATCACAAACAAAACGACCAACATATTTCCACTCAGAAGTAGTATTTAAAATAGCAACAGGCTCATTGTCGTTGTTTACAGTTAAAATTGGATATTTGTCAGCAACTGTTGTTCCAACTCTAATTCTATCATTTCCATCAGCACACAATGAATGTGAACCACCGGCAATAATGATATCTAAACCTTTTAACAATGGAGCTAAAGCTTTTTCATTAGCTAATTGTTGAAGGTGACTCATTAAAATTACCTTGTTGATACCTAAACTTCTTAATGAATCAATAACTGGTTGTAAAACAGCAGCTAAAGCAGGCATATTATCTGAACCACCGCTAGTAACTGTTGTAGCACCAGGTGAAGAAATAGTTGCTAAAAGTTGTGTTGTAGCACCTATGATACCAACTTTCTCACCATTCATTTCAATAATAGCTGAAGGTGCAATACCTTTCTTTTGAGAGTTTGCTGTAATGTTTACAGGAGTTTTAAAGCTATCTACATGTAATCTTTGTGTAGTTGTTAAATAGCTTAAATTTATATCATTAGTGAAATTTAAATTAGCACTTAAATACGGGAATTGAGCACCAATCCAACGTTTATCAGCGCCATTACTTCTGATATCAACACCAATAATGCTATTCACTTCAGGTGTACCTAAATCAAATTCATGGTTACCAAAAGCAGAACCTTGGAATCCCATAATATTCATCATAGCAACATCAGTTCTTCCAATAGCAGCTCTTAAACCAGAAGTTGTTCCTGCATAATAACTAGATGCTGTATTTCTTAAAGGAGTTTGCATAGAAGGATCTTCACCAGCACTTAAAAATGGACTTGGGATATAACAATCTCCAGAAGCCAATTTAACCGTATTAGGATAAGTATTTTCTAAAGTATCTAAAACTGCAGCGAAGTTTGGAGCATCAATTGGCGCATCAACTCCTGATTCCATATCTGATGCATGTAAAACTTGCATTTGGAATGCACTACGAGAATTTACTTGAAATACTGCAACAGTTCCACTTACTTCATTTGATAATAAAATTAAATCTTTTCCATTAGGACTTTCATTTCTAGGAACAAAAACAATTCCTTCTGGACCTAAATCTCCACCTGAATTTAATCCAGGTGTTTGAGAGAAATTACGGGTATTGATATATTGTACAAAATACGGGCTATTAGGATTAGTGATATTATAAATCATAATACCGCCAATTCTTTCTAAACCTACAAATGCATAAGTACTGTCTAATATTTTACCAACAGTTACTGATTCTTGTTCAGGACCTTTATTATCACTTCTATCATCTAAAGAATTGGTATTATGACCAGCATTAAAGTTACTAGGGAACATAGCCAAGGTTCTTTGTTCAAAATCGTCTTTACTATCCCACACTAAAGCACCTGTTGAACCATTCCAAATAGAAAATGAGCGTGATCCAAAAGTGAAAATACTATCAAATCTGCCATCATTGTCAAAATCACCAAAGCGGTTGGTAACATTTAATCTACCTAATGCACCGTTAAGTTTTAATGCAGTTACATTAGCTGAACCTCCAAATTTTGTAGAATCTAATACATAAGAAGCATGTCCAGCTCTGATTTCTTCATTGTTTGGAGTTCCCCAATCAGCCCTTGCATCACCTTCATTAGCAGTTACTAAAAAAGTTTGGTTTCCAACTCTGTAGCTTGAAATTGCATCAGGTTGATACATTCCAAATACAGGCCAATTAGCTATAGCAGCTTGTGCAGTTGAATTATTTAAACTTCTATCGGATGGATCGAATCCATTTCCTAGTAAATTGTGATTTTTAAAACCTAATGGTAATAAAGAAGTAACAGTAGCAGTGTTAATATTAACTACAGCTATTGCGTTGTTTTCTTGACAAGTAACCCAAGCAGTTGAATTATCGTCAGAAACAGCAATATATTCAGGTTCTAAATCTTCTGCTACAGTTGAGTTTCTTAAAAAAACACCACCTGATTGAATTCTACCAGTAATTTTTATTTTTGAATCAATTACAGCAGGAGCATTAAACGCAGTAAAACCAGCAGTTTGCACATTAGATTGAGTTAATCCAGCGAAACCACTCGAAACATCAATTATCGAAACCGAACCTTCTGGATCAATTGTGTAACCATTGTTTGGCTCACCTTCATTGGCAACTAAAACTTTGTTTCCATTTGGTGTGAAAACAACATTGTCAGCATTTGCACCAACTTTTACTTTACTGATAAAGTTTCCGTTGATGTCTAAAAATACGATACTGCTCGGATTTGTTTTTCCGTTCGAATCCAAAATGGCAACAGCAATTGTTCCTTTTTTGTTACAAGCTACAGAAGTAATGTCACTTCCATAAGCTGCCATAGAAATGGAGCTAATTTGACTTGGACTAGCAGGATTAGATAAGTTTACAATTCTTAATGAATTGTCAGGACCATTTGTAACAAACATCCTTTTTGAACCAGGATCGTAGGCTGATATTTCAGCTACACCTCCGTCTGCATTGTAAGTTCCTATGGAGTACCTTCCAAGGAACTGGGTGTTGATTTGTGCAATTGAGGAATTGCCGATAATCGACAAACCTAAAAAGACCATCAATCTGTAAATGTTCTTCATAATTTTATTAAGGGTTTTGCCCAAAATTAATTTGTGAAGATTTTCAAATGATTTATTCTATGTAGTCATGTTATCAGCAAATCATTAACTATTTGAGGGAGCTGAATATTTGCAGGTTAGTGATTTTACCTATTTAGAATTAATGTAATTTTTGGTTTAAAGTGTTGTTTCAAAAATGATTTATTCATGATTAGGAAATACTAGACTTTTCAGCTTAGTATTTTTAGTCTATTCCAAATTTCTTTTTGTACTTTTCGTATAATTCAACTTGTTGGTTTCTTAGGTCAATTTCTTCTCCCATGATAAATGCTTGAATTACATTACTTGTTTTCATGTCAAGTAAATCGCCATCACTTATAACAAGACTTGCATCTTTTCCTTTTTCCAATGTTCCAATTCTAGTATCGATGCCAACAATTTTAGCAGCATTTTCTGTTACTAATTGTAAGGCTTGCTCTTTCGATAAACCATATGCAGCGCAGGTTCCAGCATTAAACATGACGTTTCGTGATTCCCAGCTGCCTGCTTGACTAATAGCAACCAATATTCCTTTTTCAACCAATTGAGTTGCGGTTTTATAAGGTTGGTCATAGTCTTCAGATGCATGTGAAGGTAATCTGTGAACATTTCCTAAAATTACAGGAATTTTATGTTGAGCAATTAAATCACTTATTTTATAAGCATCATCAGCACCAACTAAAACCATTTTGATTTGAGGATAATTTTCCTTGAAAAATTGAATGGCAGAAACCAGTCCTTTTGAATGATTCACATGTACATATAAATTGGTTTTGCCTTCCATGACAGTTTTCATGGCTTTTAGTCTTTGATTTACTGGTTCAGGATTATCAAGCTTGGCATATTGGGCTGCATCTTCAAAAAATTGACGGATATTGTCTAATTCTTTTTGCTGATTTTCTTTGTCTTCTGAACGTCTTGCAACTCTTAAATCAGGATAATTTAAATGAACGCCATCATCTGCTTTTACTGCTGCATCTTCCCAATTCCATGCTTTTGTATAAACCAGACTGCTAGTACCACTAATATTGCCACCTTGAGGTACACATTGGGTAAATAAAATACCGTTAAAAGTAGCAGTAGGTAATATTTTTGAATCGGTATTGTATGCAATTAAAGCGCGAACATTCGGATTCATATCACCTGTTTCATTAAAATCTCTAGTTGCTCTTACCGCATCAATTTCATTTAAGCCCATGATATTGTTTAAAGCAATGATTCCAGGATAAATGTGCTTTCCTGTAGCATCAATTGTTTTTGCATTTTTTATAAAGCTAACAGGTGCTTCACCCACTTCCATTACTTTACCTCGGTTTAATACGATGGTCCCGTTTTGGATGAGTTTTCCATTACCTAAATGAATTGTTCCTCCACTAATAACAATAGGAATTTCTTGTGCCTGCACATTTATTGCTAAACAGGTTCCTAAAATTCCAGCTAAAATTGATTTGATATATTTCATACTCGTTTTGTTTTTTTCTTTGTT
>JAIYDG010000477.1 GCA_027487625.1 Bacteroidota bacterium | reverse complement strand
TTACCAAGTATTAGTAATGTGCAGGGTTTGTCCACTTCATTAAATGAAAAATTTTCGGCTTCTAATCAACCATCGGTAAGTAATGTGGTTGGTCTTCAAAGCCTATTGGATGGTAAATTCAGCTCTTTAAATCCTCCTTCAATCAGTTCTATAGTAGGATTAGACAGTTTATTAGGGCTTGGTGGCGGTTCTATTGTTAATTTAGGTAATTATTATAATAAAAGCCAAATTGATACAAGATTTAATACAGTTAATGATAATTTTACAAGTTTATATAATAATGATATAAGCCTCGCTGATAGAGCAGACCAAAAATTCGAGTTTGAAATAAACGGATCAGCCGACCCTAATTATTCACAAATTTTGAGAATAGGTAGTATTACATACCAATCAAGCCTTTTAGGAGATGGAAAAATGGCAACTATTAAAATTTATTTAAGTCAAGACAAAAGCAATAATTATGATTTTCATTTATTAGTTAATTTTAAATTAACAGCAAATCAAATATCCATTTATGAAGTAATAAACGGAGTTAATGTTTACTCTTGTTTTAATTGTCAATATTATTTATTTAGCGATGGCGTTGGATATAATAATCCAGCAATAGAAATTTACCAAGAAACTAAAATAATAAATGATGTAAACGGAAACCCTGTGGAATATAAAACATTTACATTTTATTTAGATATAGCGTATAATCCTGCAGTTAGTAGCGGTAAAAATCTTGTTTTAATAAATGGTAATGCACCTTTTACTGTTTTAAATCAAAAAATAACAAGGTTTAATTGGAATTTAAACTACAGGGGAAAACGAATAACACCTTCTATAGTTTATAATACAAATGTTAATCCTCAAGCAAGTAATATTAGTGGTATTGATACTTATATATGGGAGAGATGTCCGAGAATGACTATCCATCCTTCTTGGTCGGATTCAACTCGTTTTTATTCGCTTGGTATGTTCTATTTACCTCAAAATGGTAGGCAAGGAGTTTTAACTCTTACGGCATGTCAAGGATATGGGTTTACAGGTAGTCATAAATCAACATCATACACATTGGCTCAAAATTATCAATGCAGGATTTATATTTATTCAGGAAATGCGAACGGAGACACGCCAGCAGCAGGCATATGGGCGAATTCGATCGCGCTAGATGCTGGAAGTAATACGAGTGGAAGAGCTGATAAAGGCTGTTTTCACCTCGCCTTTTACGAAGTTATAGGAATGTGGGCAAAACCAAATAATATTTATTTATGTCCTTATATTGACGATCCTTCTAATTATGTATCCGTCTGGGTTCAAAATACATCATATTGGGGGTCTCCTTTGATTACCTGTGAGACGAACGGTTTATGGTATAGAGACGATTTTTTATATGTCTCGACTGCTTTACCTAATACAGGATGTTTAAGGATAAAAAATAGATATGAAAATTATGTTGTTAGATCAACTTAAACTAGTAAAATATATTATTACAACATAATTATATTTTCTAATGAATTATATATTAATGAATATTAGTAATTTTATTAGTTCATTTACCCCTTTAGATACTGTTAATTTAAACGATTATGTAGCATATACGGCAACTTCAGCTTTAGGTGCATATGATATACGCCCTCTATCGTATAATAACAATAAACCATATTTTAATGTTGATGATAATAATATACTGACTATTAACAGAGTTTCAAACTTTACCGATAATATAACTGTTGTTGGTAATATTTATAATAGTCAATTATCAAATATTATTAGTTCATTAAATACATATGCTCCTTTATCTAACGCAAACTTAACTACGCCAATTATAACTAATGGAACAATTAGTGGTACAGTGTATGGTATAACAAAAGCAATGGTAGGTTTAGGGAATGTTGATAATACTTCTGATGTAGATAAACCTCTAAGCATAGCAACGCAAAAGCAATTAGATTTAAAAGCTGATTTGAGCAATTTGAATAATTACCTAACAACTGCTAATGCACAAAACACATACCAATTGATAGGAAATTATATCACCACATTAAATGGTTTAACATCAATTTACCAACCTTTGGGCGACTATCAAATATCTGGGTATTACATTACAAGCTATACTCCATTACAAGCAACTTACTTAAGTATCTTTGATGCCTCAAATCTTTACTATACGCAAACATATATATCACAACTTGTCTTCAGTATCACAGGACCAACCGGCCCTATGGGTCCAACTGGTCCTATGGGTCCAACTGGGCCACAAGGCATACAAGGAATACAAGGCATAACAGGACCAACAGGACCTCAAGGATTACAAGGTATAACAGGACCAACTGGACCACAAGGCATACAAGGAATAACAGGACCAACAGGGCCTCAAGGCATAGAAGGTATACAAGGAATAACAGGACCAACTGGACCGCAAGGCATACAAGGCATACAAGGCATAACAGGACCAACAGGGTCTATGGGTCCAACTGGACCAGAAGGACCGCAAGGTATTCAAGGAATAACAGGTGCAACAGGAATTCAAGGCCCGCAAGGCATACAAGGTATTCAAGGTATTCAAGGTATTCAAGGAATAACAGGAGCAACAGGAATTCAAGGTCCAGAAGGCATACAAGGAATACCCGGGCCCGTCGGTGAATATCTCACGGCTGGCTCCTTACTAGGATATAACAATGCTATTACTAATTCTAGTCTTTTCCAATTACAAGGCCAATTTCTAACGTCAGGTAGTTTATTGAATTATGCTCTTATTAGTAGTATTCCAAATAATTATATAACTAGTGGTAGTAACAATTTATTAAATTATAATACAACTATAACAACTAATAGTATATTAAGTAGTTATGCACCTATAAATAACCCTATCTTTACAGGAACAATAAGTGGGATTAGTAAAGGGATGGTAGGTTTAGCTAATGTTGATAATACTTCAGATGTTAATAAACCAATATCTACAGCTGTGCAATCTGCCTTAGACTTAAAAGCATCTCTGGCTAACCCTACATTTACAGGAACAGTTGTAGCTCCAGCAATAACGCTCAACGGAACTGAT
>JAIYDG010000654.1 GCA_027487625.1 Bacteroidota bacterium | reverse complement strand
TTTCTGAAATATAGGATGAGAAAGGTTTTTCGAACTTTTTCTTTCTGTAGTAATCAATGATTTTGTTATTCAGAATATTTGTTAACCAAGTTTTTTCTGAACAATTTCCTCTAAATGAATCCTTGTTTTTAAATGCAGCTAAAAAGGTATTTTGAACCAAATCCTCAGCCTCAGATTGGTTATTGGTTTTAAAATATGCGATATGATATAGGTAATCAGCATAATTAGTAACCCAGTTTTTCGTGTCCAAGAGTTCTTCCATTATCAAACTTTAGTTCTGTTTTTATAATAGTCGTTTGTTAAACAGAATCCTTACAAGATTTTTAAAAAATATTTTTAAAAGAAAAAAGCCGCCTCATTTTCTGAAACAGCCTCCTCATTTGTAAATGTTATTTTTATTCTATAGTGTCATTTTACGACTTCATTATTCTACGGTCTTTAGCCACATATTTTGCAAAAGCCAAAAGTGCTCCTGTTACCATAATGTTTCTAAAAAAGTTAACCATTTCCAATTCCATTTCTCGGCTTTGTTCACTAGCCATCATGGTTTCCGTATTTAATTCATAACCCAAAGCTCTTGGTAAATGAACAAGCAAAGCCATTAGAATTACATAAAGTGCCATAAGACTATAAGCCAGTTTATCATATTTACCAACAACTGCACTGCTAATAAAAAGCACAATACAGATTAAAGTGAAGTAATTCCAGAAATAAGGGAAGGGAATATAATCAGGAACAAAAGCTGCTCCAACTTCAGGTTTGCCTAAATGTAAACCTACGTATAACAAAAACGATAATGGGAAAATATATCTCCCTGTTCCAAGTATTTTGTCCATGTTAATTAGTTGGAAAAGGAATTAAAGCTCTAATTTCTACATGGCTATTTGGGTATTTCAAAATCGGACAAGTTTTGCTCCATTCTTCAACTTCTGAAATTGAATCTGATTTGCAAATTAGAAATCCAGCAACCAAAACACCATTTTCATCTTTATGTGGATGTCCGGTTTTTGTTTCTACATTGTTTACAATTGAAGCCTCATACTTCATTGGTGCTGTGCTTACCAATTTTCCTTGCATTGCAATATTTCCAATCCAAGCTTGCCATTTGGGCATGTCTTCTACCATGTCTTCATTGGTGGATACATAGCCATTCTCTCCGCTAACATTACGGAATAATAAAAGATACTCTGTCATTTCTTTGATTTTTAATTGTGATTTGATGCAGCAAAAATGGCCATCACAATTTTTATCAAAGTCGACAAAAGTCTATAATTTAGATTTTAATCTGCTAAACACATCTTTGTTGATTCCTAAGTAAGATGCAAGTAGTTTGCTTGGAAGCCTGTTCATCAAAGTAGGTCGGTTTTTCATCAACCACTGAATTCTTTCTAAAGCAGATAGTGCAACAAAAGTATTAATTCTATAAACTGAATTGGCATAGGAAGCTTCCAAAATTTGTTTGTAAACTTTATCAAATTGAGGAACCGTTTCCATCATTTCTTTGAATCCAGCTCTGTCAATCATCAGTAACTCACATGGCTCAATTGTTTTAATATTTTCAGTTGCAGGATTTCCACTACCAAAGCTAATTAATTCGCTACACCAGCTGTCTTCAATAGCAATATCTCTGGTGGTTTCATTCATTTCTTTATCATAAACAAAGACCTGTAAACAGCCTTTTGCTACAAAATAAACTGCATTACAAGGTTCTGATTCCCTTAAAAGAAATTCATTTCTTTTTACCTTAATTGGCTTGAATTTTGAAAGCACCAAATCCATATTTTCGACTTCATTACCTAGTCTGGAAATCAAATGTTGTTTGAGTTT
Organism: Bacteroidota bacterium; assembly: GCA_027487625.1. Lineage (GTDB taxonomy): Bacteria > Bacteroidota > Bacteroidia > UKL13-3 > UKL13-3 > CAISCU01. The sequence continues at coordinate 5,099 of JAIYDG010000654.1, read as the reverse complement.
TTCTAGCATGATTTAGAAATAGTTTCAGTTGTAAAGTATTGGCAATTTTAATTCAACCGAATTATATATAAAATTTTTATTGATGGAAAGAAATCAGATTGAAAAATATCAAATCAATTTTTAATTACTTTAATTCTTTAGTCATTTCGATAAACTCTAATTCATGGTTTTAAATTGTTCGATTGTATCAATCTAAACAAAATTATTGTTGAATTTTGAGTTTTTAATTTCATTTCTTCTCAATTTTCAACCCAATTTAGGCCTAGAATTTTCTAGTTTTCTATTTTTTTTCATCAAATATGAGAATTTATTGATAGCTCAATAGTGCTTAATTATTGACAATTTTGGCAAAAAATGCCTCATGGATTTATAGTTTTAATGAAAAATTAACATTAAGTGAAGTTTTATTGATTAACTATGTATAACAAAAGTTACTGAATACCCACTCACAAAATTAACAACCTATGAAAACAAACAACTACTCTCCAATTTCTGCAGAAACATATCTTTATATAGATAAGTACAAATCGAAAATTTGGTTTCTTTTTAATTAAACTGAACCCAAAAGATTTAGCCAAACAATTTTTTATAATTCCATCTAAATAGACTTCATAAGTCTTTTGGGCTAAAAAACTGCTGCTAAATTTCGTTTATCAAGCCATTAACCATCATCATATAAAAAGGAGTAAAGCTGAAAATCCTGTAAAGAGTAGGCGAAGGAAGATTAAACAGATAACAAAAATTGTACACATAATATAAAAGTATTATAAATAAACATGGAAACACCAACACAATTAGATGGCTTAGAAATAGCCATAAAAATTACATTAGTTTTATTAATTCTTAGCTTAATAGTTGAAAAAATAACTTCATTTATTAAGCTTTACTATCCTTCTCTTTTCACCAAATCGTTTACTGAAGAGGAAGAAAAATTGCGAGAAAAGAAAATACAGCGTAATTCCATAATAATTGGAATATTGGTTGCTTTGGGAAGTAATGCTGACTTCTTTAACATGATGGGAGGAATTGATTTGGTTTATTGGGATAAGGTTGAAATAAAGGAAATCCCTAAAGCCATTTTGGGCTGCTTTATTAGTGGTTTGTTCTTAAGCCAAGGCAGTAAGTTTTTTCATGATTTGTTAGATACGCTACTTTATGCTAAGCGAATGAGAAAAGGTTTATACGAAGAGCAAGACTTAATTAACAGTCAAATTCAAAATGAAAATAATTTAAATGCCGACCAATTGTTGGCATATGCTATTCAGCCAGAAGATAGAGATGATGATGCAGAAGTAAGTTTATAACCGTTAAATAAAGATATAATGATACCTATTACTAACATGCTAATAAGCAATAAAAGGAAACGTCCTTTTAAAAAGTTAAAAAAAATAAGTGCAATTATTATTCATTGGACAGCCAATACCAATAAAGGAGCCAATGCTATCGCTAATCGTAATTATTTTCAAAATGACCATAAAGATAAAAAAACTGGCAAACTAATTCCACCTTCATCCGCACATTTTAATGTGGATGATTTGCGCATCATACAATGCCTGCCCGATGATGAAGTTGGCTACCATGTAGGTGCAGTTTGGAGTAAATTTAAAACTGATGCGCATCGCTTAATGGGAACTAACCCTACAATAAACAGAACAGCAACTGATACACCAAACAACTATACCATAGGAATAGAAATGTGTGTTAATAGCGATGCTGATCCACTAAAAGTATGGCAAAACACTGTTGAGCTTACTCAGTTTTTAATGCTAAAGCACAAAATAAGTATTGAAAATGTGTTGCGCCACTATGATATAACAGGTAAAGATTGTCCTAAAATGATGGTAGGTGAAAAAGAAAGCGAATGGACTAGGTTTAAAAACGAAGTAAGCAATGAAATTGAAATACGAATAAACCAACCAATTACCCGAAATGTAGAAGTAGATGACAATTTAAACATTCGCAATGCTCCCTCAAAAACAGCTCAAATAGTAGGCACCTTAGCCGATGGTGAGTTAGTAACTGTTTATAATACAGAAGGAACCTGGAGTAATATTGGCGATAATAGATGGGTGCATAGCAAATTTTTAATTTAAGGGAGAATAAAAAGTGCAAAATAATAACACGTTTTCAATAATAGCTTTAATAATAGCCATATTGGTAGGTACTATCTACATCACCCGCGAAATATCTGCAGATAGAACTTTGAAAGATAAAATAGAAAAATTGGAAACCACCAAAGATTCTTTGGATAAAGCAGTAAAGTCTTTAATTACCAATACTAACCAAAAGGATAAATCTATCTTAGAAAACATTAAAGCATCGTACGAACAAATTGATAAATTGGCTAAACAAAATCAAGGAATACATAATGTGGTTGAAAACCAACTTAACAATGTGGATAGTTTAATAAACATTATTTTAAAGGAGAACGAAAAAAATGAAAAGCCTTAATAAATTTATAATGATTCTTATATGCTTAGGGATGTTGAATCAACTTAAAGCACAAATTATTGATACTTCATATAGCTCCATATTACGTAATGAAATACTTACATTAAAGTATAAAAGAGTAGTGTCTAATAATACACAAGCGGGATTACAAGCCCTTTCAAAACTAAATACCCCGTTTTACATTCTAACTCAAAAAGATTTTGATTTTTGGTTAACTAATATAAAATATAGCCACCTTGCCATTAATGGACTTGACAGTGCTATACAAGGGTTAAAATTAACTAATACAGTAGATAATCAAATAAAACTACAGCTAGATAACGTAATTGCCCAAACCAACAATCGAGTGGAGTTATACAGAAATGCTTACGAAGAAAGTTTAAACATAAATGAAGCCTACAGTGTTCAATTAGGCGAATGCATTGAAATAAGTAAAAAGAAAGCCAGCCCAAGAAAGCTGGAAACGTTTGTATGGGGAAGTGTTTTAGGGGTAATTGTTGGTGCAATTACTACAAGTATTATAGTAAGGTGAAAATCTCTTTAAAAAAAGAAAACAACTTTATTTATAATAGCACTCACAATATGTACTAATATTATAATCAATGCGGTAGCGGACTTGAAGTTTGCAAAAACTTGGATTCAAAAAATAAATATTGAAATATCTTAGTTATAGAAAATTAGTGTTTAATCAAAATATATATAAATATTAATGGATCAAAAAACTACTCACGGCACTGTTCATGTAATTTATAGCCATGAAAAAAATGCAGTATATAAGTTTGTGCATGTTGAATATTACAGTATAAAAACAGATTTTATAGAACGAGCATTTGAAAAAGAGTTTTTAAAAATTGACAATGATGGTACGATTACATTGTTGGCAAGCCAAGAAAAAGGATATGCTTGGGATGGGTGCAGCCCCAAAATAAACTTTTTGGATATTACTTGGGGTACCCCAGATGGTTTGTTAGATACTAAAACCTTAAAGCCCAAGACTTATTTTGCAAGTATGATTCATGATATATTATACCAATACAAAGCATTTCATCAAATTAGTAGAAAAGAATCAGATAAACTGTTTTATAAAATGCTGAAAGATGCTAATTTTAAGCTAGCTGGATTATATTATGCTGGAGTAAGAATAGGTGGAGGATTTTTTGGAAAATGGAACAGAAAATAAAATATTAATATATGAAACCAACCATAGTCACATTCAACTGCAAGAACTTATTCAACCGATTTAAGTTGTCTGAAAAAGCCAGCCAAGTCAAAACGGAGGCTCTGGTGCAAAATGGGTTTATCATTGGCTTTAACTTAAGGAATAAGTTCTTTAAAATAAAAGAAAGCAATATTAGCTAGGTTGAACTAATTCTTAAGAAATGCAATAGGTTTATTTATTTTAAACAAACCTATACCCTTAACTAAAAATGAATATGGTCTAAACTTAATTCTTGATATAATCAAATTGGGTTAACTGAGGCTAATATCTAAGAATTTCCAAATATTAAATATTAAAAATAAGTAAATATATTGAAAAACCTTAGAAAGTAAGTGAATGAAGAGTTTTTTGTAAGCAACCAATTTTGAGTGTTAGTAAAAATTAAAATTTAGCATATACATGAGGTGGTGCTAATTTTATGTGTGAAAATATAAACTAGTAAATAAATAAAGATTAAAAATATAAAAGCATGGTAAAAACAACTTACTTCACTGGAATGGGTTACGACCGAATTTCAGCAATTGAAAACGCAAATCAACAAGCTGACAATTTTATAAATGTAGCAAACGGCAAAAGGAAAGAAGTTTCAAGAACCTTTCTAACTTTTTCTTCAAATGGTTCATTTCATTCAGCAACTTTACAACTTAACTATGATACAGAAAATACTTAATATAAGCATAATCTTGTTCGTATTATCATTAAACACTTATGCCCAAAAGGGATACGCTATTTCAAGTATCGTATCTGAACTTGTAAACTCTGACGGACTTCAAAAACTGCCACCAAAGTCAAAATCTATCATTTCAGGCAAGAATGGAGAATTTGATATTGATGAACGATTTTATTATCAAATTAGAAATGAGTTTGTTGAAAAACCTGAAATGATATTACCATTAGGTTGTTTTATAAAGAAGATTGAATATATAGTCAGATTTGGAGAAAATGTTTATGGTCCATTTTATATTGAAGGAAATAATATCCCTCAAGGTAATGATGCATCGCGGTTCTCAACCACACCAAGAAATTTGCTAACCTCATTAAAAACAGAAGTTCTAGACAAATTGAACTCACGAAACATTAATAATTTACAAATCATTTTCAAAGGCATATGGTACACAAAAGAAGAATTATTAAAAGAAAAATCACAATGTGTTAATTTAAATCAAATTGATAAGGAAACTAGAACTGATATATTTACTTTAACAATTAGAAAATTTGGCTTGATTGTATTGTTTGACATTTCGCCATTATCGAAAGAAGGTGCTCAATTAACATTAGATGTGGTTTCAGGATTAGTTAAAAACATATCGAAGACAAGCATCGACTATGTCTCAGTTTTAAACAAATCAACATTTTCAAATGTAATGGTAAATTTAAACCGTAAATTTAGAGGAAAGCAAAACATTTTGTTGTTTTTGTTAACATGTAA
>JAIYDG010000289.1 GCA_027487625.1 Bacteroidota bacterium | reverse complement strand
AGTGCAATCTTATCTCATTTAAACAAGAATAGCTACTTTTTGACCTCACCATTACTACGCCACTGCGAAAAATAATCGGGCTAGTGATTTTTTTGTTATTGAAAATCAACAACTTGGTATGAAAATCGTCATAACTATAAAATGCAGGATTGTCAGTTGTTGAGCAGATGGCGATAGGAATTTCTAATCCTGAAAACGATACTAATCTGCACTCCATTAAAGTCGCTGGAGTTGTCCAGGCTACTATTACCTCAAGGAACTCTTTCGTCTGAATAGCTTTGATTGGTTGAATGGCTTTTCGAGCATCTCTGCAAAAATGCCGAGCTTGATCAATTTCATCCCGATTTCCATAAAACATTGGATTTCGGGCGATTCACTCAAGTTAGCCCGCGCATACTGCGCGGACTATTCTAAATAAACAATTCTGTATGTGGATGCGACAGCGGCTTCAAGGTCGTGAATTTATTTTAAGTGCCAAAATTGCCCATTTACAACTTGTGTTACACCATTTTTTGAATAAATCTGACTTGTTTTAAAGTCTTCATTCGGGAAATAGATAGATGTCATAGTTGTACTGCCATTATCTGCAAAAAGTTCGACAGAGGCAACATCTATCAAGAGGTGCATTTTTACTGTATTACTTTGTGATAAACGAGGTGCCAATTGCTTCACAGCATAGTCCTTTGAAAAATCTTTTTTACCTCCTTCGGTACGGTCAATATAAAATTGCTTAGAGGTGACATCGTAGCCTATTTCTACTTTTTCATTTTTTGAATTGGATAGAACTACTCCAAACTCTTTAGCAGTCGTTTTATTTAAATCAAATGAAATTTCTATTTCCTTTGTAACATTTTGATTGTCAATGTATTTAAAATCTTCAACAGAAGTTGATGCAATACTTGACGATCCCCCCCTCAGTATTTTTGTTTCTCTAACAGGTTTTTGAAAAAGCCGCAAACCTTCAGATGTGGAATGTAACCCCAATTCGCGTGGTATGGTCATGGCATTGCGCCATGTAGTTGTAGGGACTGTTGTAGCATATTGCCAGTTGCTCATCCAACCGATTAACAAGCGACGAGCATCGGGATTATTTGACCATGTTACACCTGCATAGTTGTCTTTTCCGTAGTCAAACCACAAGGTTTTATCATCAGGGTTATCGTTTTTAAACATTTTACCATCAAATTGACCAACAAAATATTGCGTGCCTGAACCACCATTGGGCGCACCGGGATTGATATTAACGATTAAAACCCATTTGGTTTCATTTTTACCGACAACCTTCATCGGAAACAGGTCAGGGCATTCCCACACTCCACCATGTGCGCCAGCACCTTTACCAAACTCGCCCGCTTTAACCCACTCTTTTAGGTTTTTTGAAGTATAAAAATCGATGTGGTCAACGGCTGCTAGTAACATAACCCACTGCTTTTTGGAAGCATGCCAAAACACTTTTGGGTCTCTGAAATCACGGATACCCGGATTTTTCACAACAGGATTGCCAGTATATTTTATCCAGGTTCTACCTTTATCAAGGCTGTATGCAATGCCTTGCGTTTGAAAATCGTTGCGTTTGGCTTTTTCGCCTATCGGGTCGTGATACGTATATATTGCGACCAAAGGCGTTTCACCACCTTTTTTACCAAAACCACTTGTATTCTGTAAATCGGCAACGGCACTGCCTGAAAATATATAGCCCAATGAATCGGGGTATAAAGCAATGGGCATATTTTCCCACTGTACCAAATCTTTGCTAATGGCATGTCCCCAGTGCATAGGTCCCCACACGGAGGCATCGGGATAATGTTGATAAAAAAGATGGTATTCACCTTTATAATAGACCATACCGTTAGGGTCATTCACCCATTTTGTGGGGGGGGAGAAGTGGAACAGAGGGCGGTGCTGTTCTGGCGTTGTTTGTGCAAAAAACATTTTGCTTACCAAAAACAAAATTATGGAAAGGTAGATTTTCATTTTAAACTTTTTAAAAAAGATAAGGCAGGCAAAATTGAGCCTGCCTTTATCTAAATCAATAATGTATGAAAAAATCAAGTAAGCATTTTACATTATTTAATACCCCGGGTTCTGCTTGTATAGCCCGTTTGTGAAGGTAATTTCAGCTTGTGGAATTGGCAAATATTCGTCTCTACCTGCGGTAAACTTACCACTTGCTAAGAATGTCCTTCTAACTTTCTCCTTATTCAAATAATCATTCAAAACAGGTTCGGCAATGCCCCAACGCACCAAGTCGAAAAAGCGAGATCCCTCAGTCGCAAACTCCAAACGGCGTTCCCATTGAAGGGCTTTACGGGCAAAAGCCTGAGTCCAGCCTGTAGCAGAATAAGTTTTAACATTGTATTTTGATGCAAAAGTACCATCTGCTTTTTTCAACCTGCCTGTACTATTGGCGGCCCTTGTTCTGATTTGATTGATTAAAGGTAGGGCTTTGTCTTGCTCACCTAATTCAATGTAAGCTTCAGCTTGCATCAAAAGAATATCATCGTAGCGCAGAATATCAACATTTTTTGCGGTACCCATAAACGGCCCCAGTTTGAAATAGGAGCCACTTGTCGCCAATTGTTGGTCACGCATGGTATGGAAAAAACCATATACACCGGGGTCACGGACCCAACTATTGCTGAACAGTTTAGAGTTATCATATTTATACACATGTCCATCTATACCCACTGTATGGTCTAGACGCACATCAACTGTTTGTGTGTTCAAATCAGCAATTGTATTGTTGAAAGTATCGAAATTGGGTAAGCCGTTAGCGTCTGTGGTGTGGGCGTTGACCAAGTTTTGACTGGCTGCGTGGAAGCCGCAACAACCATATTGGGGCGCTCCATGCGGATAATTTAAGCCATTTTCATAACTCATCCGACCCGATGTTGTACCATCATTGATCGTGAATTGGATAGCGAAGATGGACTCTTTGCTGTTTTCTGTTTCTGGCAAAAAATTATCGGCGATATCGGCATTCAGTGCATATTTGTTCGATGAAATAACGGCTTGCGTCAATGTAACGACTTCTTGTAGTCTTGTTTTATTAACATTCACTACTTTGTTATTGTCATCTTGCTCATAGGCCTGATAGAGGCGTAACTTAGCTAAGTAGGCTTGAGCTGCTGTTTTATTTGCCCTACCAAGCTCGGTTTGAGAAGTAGGTAAATTGTCTATCGCAAATTGAAAATCGGCAGCAATTTTATTCCAAGATTCATCATTTTTTAATACGTTTGAGGTTTTTAGAATTTCCTCGTCGGTAGCTGTTTCGTCAAAAACAGGAATGTTTTTATAGAGGATTTTCATAGTAAAATAACTATGCGCCCTCAAAAAACGCAACTCTGCTATACGCACTTTTTTATTCGGAAAATTCTTTTCATCTAAAGAATTCACTGCTCGCAAGGCGACATTGGCGCGCGAAATAGATTTGAATAAATTTTGCCAGGTGCGTGTAATAAACCATCCCTCAGTAGGAACAACTAAATTGTAGTGTTCCAAAGCATCAACGGGCCCTACGTCACCTGTACCACCACCACCTTTATAAGCATCATCAGAGCGCACACTGCCATATGCCCACATGCTGTAAATAGGTCCGATCATATCCCCATTGCCGATTGCAGCGTATGCGGACGTTACCAATCCTTCGATAGCATTAGGTGACGTTAAATCTGCTGAGGACAAAACCCCTTTCGGAGTATATTCTACTAAATCCTCTTGGCATGACGTGCTGAAAAATATAAGCCCGATTGCCATTATGCTTGAGATTGTTTTGATTTTCATCTCTTGATTCTTTTTTAAAATGAATAAATACGGAGTGGGAAAAGGCTTTTAACCTACCCATGTTTCCATCCTCATTAGAATGATGCATTAACCCCAAATGTGAAACTTCTTGGAACGGGAATCGCGTTGATGTCTGTACGTTCAGGGTCTGGGCCTAAGAACAATTTATCCTTTAACCAGAATAAATTATCGCCCATTGCGAAAAAGCGTAATCTTGTGAAGACAGATTTTGGATTGAGGCTATAACCCAATTGTACATTCCGCAATTTGAAATAGGAGGTATTTAAAATAAAATAATCGGAAGTACGTGTTTCACCATTATTATCCGTTAAAGACAAGGCAGGAATTCTTGAACTTGGGTTTTGGGCTGTCCAAGCACCAAATACACCAGGGCCGACATTCTCTCTGCCCCTGATAAAATTATTAAAGAAGGTATAATTATCGAAACCCTCTCTACCCGCAATTCCAGAACCAAATACCGATAAATCAAAGTTCTTGTATTCCAAATCTATGCGCAAACCATATTCCAAAGCTGGTAAGGTCGTGCCAATCCAGGTCCGGTCAAGGTCATCAATTTTTTTATCACCATTGATGTCCACATAGCGAATACGCCCGGGTCCTGCCCCTACTTGTTTGGCATGAGCATCAACTTCCCCTTGATTTTGGAAAATGCCATCTGTTTGGTAGCCAAAAATATCAAATTGCGAATGCCCCAAGATGGTATTGACCAGATTACCTGCATAGGCAGGGCGGACATTTTCAGGCAATTCTGTGATTGCATCCCTAAAATGAGTGAAGTTTGTTACGATATTGTATTTAAAATCGCTTTTTGATCCACCCCGATAGCCCAAAACAAGTTCCCAACCTTTATTCGATTTTGAAGCCCCGTTCACTGCTTTTGTCTGACCTTCACCTAAAGCAGAAGCCACAGGAGGTGTAATTAAAATGCCAGTTGTTTTGCGGGTGAAATAGTCAAATGACCCAAAGATTTTATTACCTAAAAGGGCAAAATCTAAACCAGTATTGATTTCATCAGTAGTTTCCCATTTGAGTGCTGAGTTTGCGGCTTGTGTCTGAACAAAACCTGAGGGCAAGGTACCAGTGTTCGCTCCAGACAAGGAGTATGCTGTTCCAATGTTGTAATACTGTTCAAAGAAACCACCTGAAACTTGTGCCAAAGTGGTACCATAGCGGGTATCAAACAAGCCAAACCGTGCCAAATCACCAATCTGTTGGTTGCCAACACGACCTACTCCCACACGTACTTTTAACTCTGAGAAAAGTTTTTGGCTTGCCATAAAACCTTCCTTATCGAGTCTCCAACCGATAGAAGCAGCAGGGAAAATACCATAACGATTGTCCGAACCGAAACGGGAAGAACCATCACGGCGTATGGTGAGCGCGACTAAATATTTGTCCGAAAAATTGTAATCCATACGCCCAAACTGCGACAATAAGCGGTGCCCCGTAGAGCCACCTGAAGCAGTCGTATTACCGGTGCCAGCACTTAAAGTGAAATAGTCTTCTGTTTGAAGGGCGAAGCCTTCTTTCTTAGTAAACTGAAAATCTAAATCAGTTTTAATATACTCTGTTCCGACTAAGAATTTTAAGTGATTGTTGTCATTTAAATCCCAATTGTAGCGCAGCGTATTTGACCATGTAGTGCTCAAATATTGATTGTTATCGAACAACAAACTATTGGTAGTTCTGTTAAAAGCTCCTTCGGTAAATGTGGGTGAAATGACTTTGTTTGAGTAAGTCGCTTTATCCGCCCCTAAATTGGTTTTAAAGAATAGGTTTTTAATTGGTTCAATTTCAAGGAAAATATTACCAAAAGCGCTTAACCGGTTGGCATTGTTCCATTTAGCCACATCCTGCATGTGCAAGGGGTTATTTCTATCCGAGTAACCACCTCCCGATGCGCCCGCATACGTGACACCATCTTTTTGATAAACAGGGATAGTCGGTGCTAATGTCACGGCCAAACCGGGCGTAGGCGCACCGCCTATGTCCGTAGATTGTAGCGTTTCGTTTGAATTGGCAATGCGGAGGTTAACACCGAATTTAGCTCGATCATTAAAAGCACGGGTAATGGCATTGATGCTTCCGCTTAAACGGTCGTAATTGGTAAAACGCAACATGCCGGTATTTTTCAACTGCCCTAAATTGATTTCGATGGACGATTTTCTAGAGCCAAAGGAAGCAGTCAAATCGTTTTGCGTTACGATACCCGTTTTATACATCACATCCTGCCAATCGGTATTGCCTACGGGTGTATTTGGGTCCCCTCCAACCAAAGGTTTTACAGCAACGCTGTTCAAAACAGGGTTGTTAAAATCTTTGTTCCAGTTAAATTCATAAATATCACCGTAGCCGCCCGCAGGGTCTTGTTTGTCATTGACTGATGCTTGCCACAAAGCACGACCTCTATCGGCGGAGCTCAACATTTTAAAGCGTTGCGATTTTTCAGATTGTGCTGCTACGCTGCTATTGAATTGAAAATAGACTTTGTCGCCAGTATAGCCACCGTTTTTGGTGGTGACAATCACAACACCATTGGACGCCCGTGCACCATAAATAGATTCCGCAGACGCATCTTTCAAAACCTGAATAGATTCAATCGTTGCAGGATTCATGTTTTGAAACACTTCTGGGCGGGTTGTCGGAATACCGTCAATAACGTACAAAGGATCATTATTGCCCAGAGTATTGGCACCCCGAATCAGAATTCGTGAATTCGCACCGTTTGGAGAGCCTGTTTTCTCGATATACATACCTGGTACACGGCCTTGTAGGGCTTGCATAACGTTACCGGAACTATTGTTTTTAACAGGATTCAATTCTACAACTGCAACAGAACCGGTTAAATCTTGTTTTTTTTGAGTGGTATAGCCTACTACAACCACTTCTTGCAATTCCGCGCCTTCTGCAAGCGTAATGGCTATAGTGTTAATGCCTGTAATGACAACATCTTTTGACGTATACCCAACGAATGATACACTCAAAGACGTTGCATTTTCGGGAACAGATAACACGAATTTACCATTCAAATCTGTTGTAACCCCATTTGTCGTACCCGTAACAACGACAGTAGCCCCAATAAGCGGCTCATTGTTGCCTTCGCTTGATACGGTGCCGGTAACAGTCCGTTGAGCTAAAGCCGTTTGTACTGAACACAGCAGCACAACGAAAATTAAGAGATAAATTTTTTTCATAAACTTGCATTGTTGAATTAAAAAAATGGATAGTTTGCAATTTCAACTGAGTGTAGGGGGGTGAAAAATTTGATTTAGGTTAAGTGATTTGTAATTCACTTAATCACTCAATGACCAATGACCACCCTTTCGATATTTTCCAAGGAAGTGCCTTTCGTTTCGGGCATAACGCGCCAAACGAATAGCAATTGAAAAACCATCATCACGGCGAAAAAAGAAAAAGTTAATCCGCCACCAAAGGTCTCAGCGATATACGGAAAGGTAAAAGCGATGATCGCTGCCAAGATCCAATGCGTGAAACTGCCCAATGATTGCCCATAAGCTCGCACCTCACTGGGGAAAATTTCAGAGATAAACACCCATATAACGGCTCCCCGCCCTATTGCATGTGCTGCGATAAATAGGAAAACGAAGAAGGTCATGCCATCAAAATTATTCCTGTAAAATGCTGAAGCAATAAGGCTTAAGGATAAGATATAGCCAAAAGACCCTATGTACATCAGCAATTTTCTACCAAATTTGTCTATCAAAGACAAGCCTAATAAGGTTGCGAATAGATTTACCAAGCCAATTCCAGCCGAGGATAACAGGGCTGTATTTTTACCTAAGCCTGCCATTTCAAAAATTCGTGGTGCATAATAAATAATGGCATTGATCCCCGAAACTTGATTAAAAACAGCAAACAAAACCGCCAGCATAACCGGGCGTTTGTATGCGCTTTGAAAGACTGAAAAGAAATTTTTGCTTCCGTTTGAGGTGTGTGTTTGTATATCTGTAATGACCTGTTCTGCTGTAAGAGCATCTATTGTTTGTAAAATTTGACGGGCCATATTTACATTGCCCTTTTTTAAAATCAGCCAACGAGGGCTTTCCGGAATCACCAGAACAGTAGCAGCAAAAATAATCGAAGGAAAAGCCTGAACGCCCAACATCCAACGCCATGCATTTTCTCCCATATCACCCAATAAATAATTGGATAAATACGCCATCAAAATACCAAAGACGATATTGAATTGAAACAGGGCTACCAAACGTCCACGTTTTGCAGGTGGCGCAATTTCAGATATATACATTGGTGCAACCACCGAAGAAATACCAACGCCTAAACCGCCCAAAAAACGAAAAATCAGAAATATAACCCAGTCAAAAGCATAAGCCGTACCGACTGCCGATATTAAATACAATATCGCTATAATAAACAGCGTCATCCGCCGGCCATATTTATCAGAAGGAATACCACCAATCAGCGAACCTATCACCGTACCGATTAAAGCAATGGAAACCGTAATACCGTGTTCAAAGGCACTTAATGACCATATCTTTTGTAACGTTTGCTCCACGCCTGATATAACTGCCGTATCGAAGCCAAAGAGGAAACCACCCAAAGCCGCCGAGAGCGACCAAAAAAAGATTTTGTAATGCTGATTCATGCTACCTTGTCGTTTAGATGAATCAAAAGTAGCTGGCTGGAACAAGACAGGGTTTTAGTATTTGTTCAAAGAGTTTAAACTTTGATACATTCATATAAATAATTGAAAATTAAACACTTGAGATGGGTTTCTAAATCGAAAGTTCAAAAATTGTTACAGAATTTTAAGTTTTGATACACTGCCCTTAGGAGAGAGGATCACCCCTGCCGCCATTCGCTTGGTGTTTGATTGGTTTTTTGCTTAAAAAACGTAGTGAAATAACTCGGGTTGTTAAAACCTGTTTCGTAGGCTATTTCGGCAATGGTCTTATTTGTTTCTTTTAGAAGGATTTTGGCTTTTTGTAGTTTAAACTCGGCGATATAATCAGTTACATTTTTATTGGTCAACGCGGATATTTTACGAAATAATTGTACACGCGACATACCCAATTCGTGGCTCAATTTTTCAACAGATAGTGTACTGTCCTTGATATATTTCTCAACTAAAATTTCAAACTCTATTAAAAACTTACGCTCATTCTTCGGAATTTGGCTTGTATTGGTGATTTCGTTAGAGAAACGCCGACGCATTTTGTCTCGATTTCCAATTATACTTTTAATGCGTTCTTCTAAAAGTTGTTGATTAAAAGGCTTTGTAATGTAAGCATCTGCACCCGCTTTTGTACCTTCTATTTGATTTTCTATTTGCCCTTTTGCAGTGAGTAAAATAACAGGAACATGGGATGTACGAAAATCATTTTTAACCTTATTTGTCAAAGAATAACCATCCATTTGAGGCAACATGACATCGCTGATAATCAAATCGGGTATGTGTTCCAATATCAAATCCCAGCCTTTTTCAGCATTGTCCGTTGCGACAAAATTGTATGTTTTACTGAGTTTCTTTTTTAAAAAAGCATTTAAATCGGGATTGTCTTCAATCAAAACAATGGTTAAATCTGTATACTGAGGAGCTGTTTTTGCAGGCAAAATAAGCATATCTTCTTCTGTATCAATAACATGATTAAAATGTGCTGTTTCGATTCTCGCATTATCAAACCCCGTTTTTTCATATTCGATAGATGGCAAAGAAACCCTAAAAGTTGTTCCCTTGCCTTTTTCGGAAGCCAATAGAATTTTTCCTTGATGTAAATTCACGAACTCTTGAGACAAAGCCAAGCCCAATCCTGTTCCCAACGATGCTTTTTGATTTCCCCTATAAAACAGGTCGAAAGCGTGTTCTTTTTCTTCGTCGCTCATACCCACCCCATTATCGGCAATAATGATGTCAATTTTATCAACATTCCTTAAAAGTGTTACATGTATTAAACCATTTTGAAGTGTGTATTTAAAAGCATTAGAAATAATATTAAACAATACTTTGTCGAGTTTTTCGGCATCAAAAGAAAAGGGCAGGGTTTCAAAAGGGCAAATAAATTGCAAATCAATATTCGTGCTTTTAGCTTTTAAAGCAAAATCGGATACAATGTCTTTGACAAATGACACCATATCATATTCGGCAGTTTCTAAAACCATTTTACCCGCATCAATTTTCCGTAAGTCCAAAAATTGGTCAACCAGACGCAAAAGGCGATTGGCATTTTTACGGATAAATTGCAATGTATAGCGGGTATCTTTTGTATCAAAAGTTTTGTTTGTGAGCAAATCTTCCGTTGGAGTCAGTATCAGACTGAGGGGGGTACGAAACTCGTGTGAGATATAAGAATAGAAGCGTAATTTTTCTTCTGTTGCTGCTTTTGCAATGTTGGAAACTTTCTCAATTTCGTTTTTTTGTTCTAAAATAGCTTGATTTTGTTCCTCCAATCTTTTATTAGACAACTGTTTTTCTCGTAAAAGATAAAATAAAATGGCCCCTAAAAGAATAACCGCTATCAATAAACCACTCATCAAATACAGTCTATTGCGCTGCGAAGAATAGGTTTTATTAAGATCTTGTATTTTCATGGCCTGGCGGTCAATGTCATTCTGTTGCTCATCTAATTTTTTAAATTGCGCCAATAAAATATGGACATTATCAGCATTAATGACCGTTGTTGGCAATTTATTTTCCTTTTCATACGCTTGTTTTTTTAGAATTTTGGCAGCAGTCTTTATGGCTTCACTGCCACCAGTAGGATATAATAAGGATGCATTTAAAAAACCATTTTTAACCCCTTGGAAGCCATGTCCCGCCACTGGCAGAGCGTCTATACCCACATAGAACAGGTTCTCAGCCAGCCCATGCTTCAATGCAATCTTATGTGCTACATCAGTGAGCAAATCCGTATGCCCAAAAATAATATTCGTTTCCGGGTGTGCTTTAAGCATATCGGGCAGTTTTTGGGTAATGTCCTCTAAGCCATTTTCAGTTTCTAAAATATCTACGATCTTCAGTTGTGGGGCAGCATCTATGGCATCTTTAAATCCCCGGCTGCGCTCAACGGCAGGTGATATGGTCATTTGCAATCTGACTTCAATAATATTACCATTTTTTGGAAATTGGCTTGCAATATATTCTCCGGCCGTTTTACCAATTTCGTAATTATCAGCCCCTACATACGCAGTAAATAGTTCGGAATCTGTTTTACGGTCAATCAAAATAACAGGAATACCCGATTGATATACCTCATTAATGACTTGGGTGAGGGGCTTGGATTCATTAGGTGAAACAATCAATAAATCAATTTTTTTATCCGCTAACTCTCTGATTTGCTCAATTTGTTTGGTACTGTTATTTGCAGCTGACCTACTCTCTAATTTTAATTCGGGGTGGAAAGCTAATTCACGCGCTACTTCGCTGTTCATTACATTGCGCCAAGAATCGTCACAGCATTGAGAAAACCCTATGGTATAGGTTTTTTGGGGCCGCTCAGAACAAGCCGAGAACCAAAAACATAAAAGAATCAATAGTAATAACTTATGTTTAATCGACGCCAGAAATATTTTCAACATCTGAAAATTTTAAAACCTAAAACACCACCAAATATACAGTTTATCTACAAGCCCATCAAAAATTCCACCAGATTGTCGTCCCCTTCCAATTCAAGTTTTCGTCGAAGTCGGTAACGTTTGTTTTCAATACCCCGAATGGAAAGGTGCAAGAGGGGGGCAATTT
>JAIYDG010000196.1 GCA_027487625.1 Bacteroidota bacterium | reverse complement strand
GAACTACTAGATTCGAATGGGAGGCCGAATAGGGACGCCCCCATGCTGGATTTGAGCCGTTACAGTGCAATGTTCCGAGGAAAGAAACAGAAAAGGGTTACGTTTGGGGTTAGGGTTATCCTGGGCAGTTCTAACTAAAATACGTTAAAAAACATGTAAAAAAAATATAAAAATAAAAAAATCTCGAAAAATACATTAAAAACCCTACCAAAAAAAATTCATATCTCACTCATTTACCAATTTTACTATCCAAAAGTAAAAAAAAATTCAAAAAAAATTCAAAAAATTAGGGTCTAATTCGAAAATTACAAAATCCACTTTTTCTTCATCAACCCTAGTAAAAAAAATATAGAAAATACCATTTTATTCCTCATCAAAAATAAATATTACTTTCATAATCAACTTTTTACCCCATCCCACTCCTTACCCTAGTTTCCGCCCTCAATGTCCAAATCTGGGAATTACATTTTTCCCAAAATTATTTTTCCTCGTTGTTTTTTCGATATTTCTCCTCCATTTTACATTTCATCACACATGATATGCATATTTTCCGATAGATTATTTATTGCGCTATCTACTTTTGATTTGATATTCAAAAAATAAATACAAAATTATATTCAATAGGTTGTAAGGTACGCTAATTTTTTTAGCGTACTATACCGTAATCATCATTATAATCATGTATTCCGATTCCCCATCATCACAAACCTAGGGATTCCTAGTGAGTACGCTATTGAATCATTGGTTATGGAGAAATTCATCATCAAAGTTGCGCAATTTGGCCTGAAATATTATTTCCAGACCGTCCACAAATGGAAACTGAAATTGAAAATTCTCATTTTGGAATCACCATTCCCATTTCGGGACCAAAGTGCTCTTTCCGCCCTCAAAACAGCCAGTACTGTCCGCCAAAACACCCCTATGCCCATATCCGGATCAGCGATCTAATTCGCATCCGCCGGTCAGTTTTTTGCTTTGCATTCCATATTCTTTCCTATGTAGTATATACAAACTATATATTTTCCTGTAGACAATCATCTGCGCTATCTACTTTTGGTGTAATATTGTGCATATATCAAATCTTCTTATACTAATAATGCTTAAGGAACGCTAATTTCTTAGCGTACCATCGTTTTTTGCAAATCAAAGTGCCATATTCGGATTCGCCGTCCTCACATACCCCGGAAGTTTAATTTAGTACGCTAATGAATCATAGGTGATGGAGAAAAATAGAAAAATAGATTCCACTTTTGGTCCCCCTCCGCTGCCGCCTCTGACTAAACGGGCATTCCCGAATTTGTCGTCCGCATTTGGCGCCAAGAATCCCTAATTTGGTCGACAGAGCCCTTTGCGCCCTCAAAATGTGCGTTTGTGTGCTCGAAAAAATTGACTCATGCCTATAATCGTCCAGGATTGCCCCTTTCGCACAAAATCCTTTCAACTGCCCTGAAAATGCGTTGTATCACTATGCAGCATAGACAAACTATATACTGCTGTGTAGAGAATTGTCAGCGCTATCTACTTTAGCTACTGTCTACTGTCAATGAGCAAACTCATATTAGTAGGAACGCTAAGGAAACGCTAATTTCTTAGCGTACCATCCGCATTTGCAAACAAAAGTGCCATATTCGTATTTTCCATCTGCACAAACCTCGGAAGCTAACTTTAGTACGCTAATGAATCATAGGTGATGGAGAAAAATGTAAAAAATGTTTTCCAAAAATGTCCCTTTTTTTCAAGGAAATGGCCGAAGTAGAAATCCTGAAATCACATCCCGCATTTGGAACCGGAAATACCATTTTGGCCTGTACTTGCCCCTTTGCGCCCTTGTCATGTGCTCAAGAAATCACCGAATCATCAAATTTCCGTTCCCATATACGGACAGGGTTTCCTTTTTCGAGCAAAATCTCTTTATTTGCCCTGAATTTGGTTGTTCTATGCGCAAGTATATACAAATCGTATATTTTCCGATGCAGAATTATGCGCGCTATCTAGTTTTGATGCTATTAAGAGTAAATGACGAAACTTACATTAGTAGGAACGCTAAGGAAGCACCAACTTTTTAGCGTACCATTGTCTTTTCCAAATAAAACCAGCATATTCAGATTCGCCATAACTAAACACCATGGTCATTATATTTAGTACGCTAATCAATCATAGGCGATGGAGAAAATCATCATAAATGTTTTCCAAAAAAAGTCTCAAAGTATTGTCGCCATAGAAGCATTGCTTATACCAAAGACTCGTTATATCCTTACTGTCTGATTTCACCTTAAGGCTTTTATGTCCTTGAATGTCCATAAAATAGCAACGCCAAAATTTGCAATGAATTACTTCACATACATGACGATAATATATTGTTGCGATTTTATGCCAACTATCTATCCTCATAATAAAAACTGTCCCCTCATCTGGTCAGTACTTTCCAGCAAACACCCACCAAATACTGAGCGGGACGTCATGTTTTCTAGTTATACACCCTATCAAATACTGACAAACATATTCCGTATACTATTTTTCCCTGCTACATCGTATTATGCGAAGAATAGAAAAAGGACTTGATCACCTTTTCGGACATGTTTATTTTTTTTGGGAAGGTGGGTGATACTTTCATGCCTGGATGCCCCTAAAACTGAGCATATCGACTAATAGTCATTATAATTGCACTGATATTAATATAAGCATACATTGTACATTATGTGACACTAATTTGATTCTCATATGGAAAAAGGACACTGTCTATATCCAACTTAACGGCTGTCATTCATAACTTCCGGATTTGGCAAGTCACAAAAAAACACCTCTTTTTTTTCAAAATTCCGCATTTTTTTCATACATCACACTGAACCCTGAATACATGCAATCAAGTCTTGTCCAATGCTTATCATGGAATCATATGTCCACTTTGTCTTTTTTTTTTTTTTTTTCTTTTTCTTTTTCCATAAGCATACAACTGTCGCAATTATTTTCAGGTATCTCGAGCGAAAGCAATAACACATCATCAAACTTTCGTTTTTTAATTCAAGGCAATGACACGTCTAAAATTATTCGAAAAGCACTGCAATTCCTAACAAGTACACGGCATATGATTACTTTACGTCTTCTTTTTTTTCTTCTTTTCTTTTCTTGTCCATGAGAGGTTTTTTCTTTTCTTTTCTTTCACATT
>JAIYDG010000531.1 GCA_027487625.1 Bacteroidota bacterium | reverse complement strand
TTGATGTTGAAGTATAGATGTTTTTATCGGAGGCGTATTTTACAAACTCAAGAAACTTCTTATTTAAAAATGGCTCGCCCTGAAAAAATAAAACCAACCAAACCAATTCATGTTGAACCTCATCTATAATTTTTTTGAATAAG
Source organism: Bacteroidota bacterium (assembly GCA_027487625.1). GTDB lineage: Bacteria > Bacteroidota > Bacteroidia > UKL13-3 > UKL13-3 > CAISCU01. The sequence continues at coordinate 12,559 of JAIYDG010000531.1, read as the reverse complement.
GTTAAATCAAGCATTCCTGTATTTCTTGTGAATTCACGTAAACCACTTGGGCATTGAGGACATCTTAAATTACAACTGGTAGTAGGCTCAATTTCCAAAGTAAACGGCATTCCCCAGTGATAATGACGTTTAGTAATTCTCGACAACTGATAACTAGCAAATAAGCGCACAAAATTTGAAATTCTGCGTGCACTTAACTTTGAAAGTAAATTTATTCCATCCTTAAAACTTCTGTTCATTTGACTATCCTTCTGCAATTATAGGCTTAAACACTAAGAATGTTTTGTTGGAGATTGTCAAACATCTATTAAATTGAATAAGCGGTAAGATTTTACCCAAATAACAAATTCAACAATTCTTCAATTTTTGAAATTTGAACAATATTGATACCCGAACTTGTTTGTGGCAATTTGTTGAATTTTGATAAATAAATAGTTTTGAAACCTAATTTCTCAGCTTCTGAAATTCTTTGTTCTATGCGCGTTACAGCTCTGATTTCGCCACTTAATCCCAATTCTCCTACAAAACAAATTTCATTATCTACTGGCATGCTTTCATAACTCGAAACAATAGAAGCAATAATTCCTAAATCTATACCTGGATCTTCAACTCTTAATCCACCTGCTATATTCACAAACACATCCTGCATTCCCATTCTGAGTCCACACTTCTTTTCTAAAACAGCCAATAACATGTTTAGTCGTTTACTGTCATATCCATTTGAATTACGTTGTGGAGTGCCATAAACAGCCTGACTTACGAGGGCTTGAGTTTCAATTAAAAGCGGACGCATTCCTTCTAAAGAAGCTGAAATTGAAATGCCACTTAAAGCTTCATCTCTTTGTGAAATTAAAACCTCAGAAGGATTACTAACTTCTCTTAAACCACCTGCTTGCATTTCATAAATACCAATTTCATTGGTAGAGCCAAAACGATTTTTAGTACTTCTTAAAATACGATAAACGTGGTGACGATCGCCCTCAAATTGTAGAACAGTATCAACCATGTGTTCCAGTAATTTAGGACCAGCTAGGGTTCCATCTTTTGTAATATGACCAATTAAAAACACAGGTGTTCCGCTTTCTTTTGCATATCGAATGAGGTCGCCGGCTGTTTCTTTAACTTGTGAAATACTACCAGGAGTTGAATCTATTAAATCACTTTGAAGTGTTTGAATAGAGTCAATAATTACCAAATCAGGCTCCAATTGCTGTAGAGCTTTTCCAATTTTTTGGGTTGAAGTTTCCGTAAACAAATAACAATCTTCATTTTGAAATGCAATTCTTTCGGCACGCATTTTTATCTGACGTTCACTTTCTTCCCCAGAAATATATAAAACCTTTCGTCCTTTAAATCTAAGTGCCAGTTGAAGCATGAGTGTTGATTTTCCAATACCAGGCTCTCCTCCAACAAGAATAACTGAACCAGGTACTAATCCACCTCCCAATACTCTTGATAGTTCGGTATCATCAATTGGAAATCTTTCTTCATTACCTTTTTCAATTTCATTCAAAAGCAAGGGTTGTAAACTTCTTTTAACTTTTTCTGATTTCCAAGTGCTTTTATAATCGGGTTTATCCTTATGAATTACTTCTTCAACATAAGTATTCCATTCGCCACAGGCAGGACATTTGCCGACCCATTTTGCTGAAGATGCCCCGCAACTTTTACAGAAGAAAGTAGTTGATGTTTTTGCCATGAAAAGCGAAAATACAATGAAAATTTGGGATGTAGATTTTAAAAATGTAACAAACCCGGTAAGTCAAAGTTAAACAGAACCTTTAAGCCATAAAGTAATAATGTCCAAAAAAGTAATGAAACAAACATGAACAATTTTATCCTCCATTTATTGGGTTCTATAGTAGTAGCGATAATACTTCCAATGGGCATAGTAAGAACTAAAGGTGTTAAAAAAGCAACACCATATAATTCATATTCCTTTATTATTTTAACTATGATTCTTTTAGTTTTACTAAACTTAACTGGTTTGTTTTTTTTAGGAACAAATTTTCTAAAAACATGAACTATTAAATCCCATAAATAAAGGTAGATAATCACACCAACCATACCACCACCAACGGTTCCAATTAATACTTCTATTAAACTAAAACCTGATGCCAGAGCTAAACCAAAACCTATAACAAATTTAACGGCACTCCATGCCATTACAAGTAAAATCTTCCAAACTATCTCCATATATTTTTAGTCCTTAGGAGCTTGCTTTTTGGCTACCTTTTTAGCACTAACTTTTTTAGGAGTTTTGGGTTTTTCAATTTGAACTTTTGGAGTATCTATTGCCTTTTTATTTTGCCTTTTAGCCTTTGTTTTTGCTTTCTTTTTTACAGCTAATCTGCCAACAGGCTCCTCAAAATAAGCTTTAATAGCCTGACGAACGTTGCCATATTTCATTAAAAGCTCCTTAGCCTTTGTAAATGGAATTTTCAATTCATCCATAATCATACGTGCACCTCTTTCCTCTAATTTATTGTTACTCAATTGCATGTCGACCATTTTATTGCCCTTTACTCTTCCAAGTTTTATCATGATACTTGTGCTAATCATGTTTAAACAAAGTTTCTGAGCAGTTCCGGCTTTCAAACGTGTACTACCTGTAACAAATTCCGGACCAACAACGATTTCAATTGGAAATTTTGCAAGTGAAGCTATCAAACTTCCTTTATTACAAACAATACAAGCAGTGTCAATATCATTTTTATTAGCCGTTTCTAAAGCACCTGCAACATAAGGGGTAGTTCCACTAGCAGCAATTCCAATTAGGAAATCCTTTTTTGATATTTTGAATGATTTTAAATCTTTCCATCCCTGAGTTTTTGAGTCTTCAGCAAACTCTACAGCTTTTCTTATGGCAGCATCACCTCCAGCTATTAAACCAATCACCAATCCCTGAGGAACACCGAATGTTGGTGGGCATTCACTAGCATCCACTATACCTAATCTACCACTGGTACCAGCTCCAATATAAAATAAGCGTCCGCCATTTTTGAGTTTTTCAGTAGCAGCATCTATCAATTTCTCAATTGATGGAATAGTCTTTGCTACAGCCAAAGAAACTGTTTGATCTTCTTTATTGATATTCTTTAATAAACTACGAGTGTTCATCTTTTCTAAATTATTATAGTTTGAAGATGATTCAGTTGTGGATGTTGATTTAGTTTTATTCATGAGAGTATAGAAAGAAACATGAGTGGATTATATTTGTAAACTCACATCAAAAATATGTCAAATCAAATCAATAAATGGCAACCCCTTATCTACGCATTGTTATTATCTTTGGGAATTACCCTTGGAATGATACTAAAACCAGCTGGGAACATCATTTCAATTGGAGGAAATGAGGGAAAAATTAACGAATTGTTAAAGATTATTGAACAATCATATGTTGATTCTGTTGATGTGAATGATTTAGAAAAAGAAACCATCAATGGGTTATTAAGTAAACTCGACCCACATTCTGTTTATATTCCTGTTGAAGATTTGAAACAAGCCAACGAACAATTAGAGGGAAATTTTGAAGGTATTGGAGTTGAATTCAATATTATAAATGATACTATTATGGTTGTGGCTGCCTTAAATGGTGGACCTGCTCAGGAATTAGGTGTGCAACCAGGTGATAGAATTATAAAAGTTGATTCGAGCGTAGTGGCCGGCAATGGAATTACTTCTGAAAAAGTATTCAAACTTCTAAGAGGAAAAGGTGGTTCAAAAGTGAATGTTTTAATTTATCGTCCTTCTTCAAAACAAAAAATACCTTACGAAATTACCAGAGGAACCATTCCGATTTATAGTGTTGATGCGAGTTATATGGTAAATGAAAAAACGGGTTATATAAAAATAAGTCGTTTTGCAGAAAAAACCCATGATGAATTTCTAACAGCTTTTAATGAATTGAAAAAATCGGGATTAGAAAACCTTATTCTTGATTTAAGAGGAAATCCGGGTGGCTATTTAACCACTGCAACAAAATTGGTTGATGAATTTTTAGGTGATAAAAAACTAATGGTTTTTACTAAAGGATTGAACAAACCTAAATCTGAATATTTTACAGAAACAAGAGGTGTTTTTGAAGAAGGTAAATTGGCTATTTTAATTGATGAAGGTTCTGCTTCTGCAAGTGAAATTTTAAGCGGTGCTATTCAGGATTGGGACCGCGGAATCATCGTTGGAAGAAGAAGTTTCGGAAAAGGATTGGTTCAAGAACCATTTGAATTAAAAGATGGTTCAGCAGTTCGTTTAACTGTTGCCAGGTATTATACACCAAGCGAAAGATGTATTCAAAAATCGTATGAAAGTGCCATGGATTACGAACACGATTTGTTAACCCGATATGAAAATGGGGAACTGGAAGACCAAAAGAAAGAAGCCATTTTTGATTCAACGCCTTACTTCACTAAAGTAAAAGGCCGAGTTGTTTACGGTGGTGGTGGTATTTATCCTGATTTATTTGTGCCTTTGGATACAAGTTTTTCGAGCAGGTTTTTAACTGAAGTAGCATCAAATGCACTAATAGGAAAATTTGCCTATGATTATTTAGATAGAAACAGAACTTCTATAACTGGAATTAAAGAATTAGAGGCTTATGCAAAAGCATATCAGTTAAGTAATGAAGCTTATCAGGAGTTTATCAGGTTTGCGGTAACACAGGGTTGTACTTCACCTTCAATTGCAGATAGTAAAAAATCTGAGGCCTTCATCAAACTTCAAATTAAAGCTTTAATGGCTCGTCAAATTTGGAGAGACAAAGGATATTATATGGTGATTCAACAAAACGATAAAGGACTGAAAGCTGCTATTGAAGCCTTAACAAAATCGGAATAGTTTATTCCGATTTTAGTCTGAGGTCCAAATCAGGAGGCAATAAAAAGCTTACATATTTGATATTTCTGCCTTTTGCATGAAATAATTTTTCGTAATGCGTCCTGATTTCTTTTACATATTTATCTACTTTTTCAGAATCATAAACATTGTATTCTAATTGAAGAATGGGCACATTCATTTTTTGAAAAGTATCAATGGTATAATCAAACAAAGCATCATCATCAGTTTTGAAATGAAGCACTCCATTTGGTTTTAAAACCTCTCTATATAATTCAAGAAAATTTCGGAAAGTGAGCCTATGTTTTTCGTGACGGTCTTTTGGAAAAGGATCTGGGAATGTAATCCAGATTTCATCTACCTCACCTATTCCAAAAATCTCAGGTAATTTCTGAACAATCATTCTAACAAAACCAACATTGGTTCTACCTAATTCCTGCGCAAGAGCCGAACCCTTCCACATACGGTTACTTTTTAGGTCGATGCCAATAAAGTTTTTATTGGGGAATGCACCTGATAATTCAACAGTGTATTCTCCTTTACCACAGCCCAATTCTAGAACAATAGGATTTTGATTTTTGAAAACCTGAGCATTCCATTTTCCTCTTAATTCAAAAGGAAAATCGAAACAATTAGGAAAAGTTTTAAATTCTGCGAAACGTCGAAGTTTATCTTTCAAGGAATAGAAAATTTTAAATTAAGAAATAGAAGTTTTGTTTTTAAATCCATTTCCTTGAGGATTCAAAAGTAATTGAAGCATTGGACCAGCCATTATTGAGGTTAATACAGCCATTATTACAATTGCTACAAATAAAGGTTCGCCAATTAATTTAGCTTGAAGTGCTAAAGTAGCAAGAATAATTTCCATAGCGCCACGAGCATTCATTCCAAAACCAACAGCTAATGCTTCCTTTTTGCTTAAACCGCCCCATAGTGCACCTAAACCTGCTCCCAAAAGTTTACAAACTACAGCCAAAAAGAAAACCAAAACCACAATTTGAAAATTGAAATTGGCTATAAAATTGACTTTAAATCCAACAGAAATAAAAAACAAAGGAGCAAAAATATTGGTTACAAATTGATGAACAATTTCTCTGGTTTTTTCAGTGACATGAACTGAATCCCCAATGGCAATTCCCATAATAAATGCTCCGAAAATGGCGTGAATTCCAGCAAATTCAGTAAAAGCAGCGCCTAAAAATGCCAATCCAAGTGAAATCGAAAGAAAACCTCCAGGCCAAGTAAAATTCTTTTCGGCCCAAGGCACTGATTTATTGATGAGAAATCTTCCTACTGTAAGCATTCCAATTGCATACAAAAGTGTTAATCCCAAAGTATAAACAAAGTCAATACCCTGAGCAGTTTTATTCATCATTCCTAAAATCACAGAAAACAAAATCCAGCCGATTAAATCATCAAACATGGCTGCGGCTATAATAATCATCCCAATTCTTGTTCGAAACAAGCCTAAATCCATGAGTGTTCGAGCTATAACAGGCAAAGCAGAAACCGCCATTGCTGTTCCGATGAACAAGCTGAATGGCAAAACATTATTCATATCTGTTTCACCAAACCAGGTATAAAAATAACGTGCCGTAAAATAACCAAGTCCCATAGGAATTACCAAACCAATCAGACTCGTTTTAAAAGCAACTGCGCCTTGTTGTCGGATAATCGACAATTCAACTTCCATTCCTGCAACAAATAATAACATAATAACAGAAATGGTTGTTAGCCCGTTTAAAGCAATTCCAACATTTCCGGTACTTACATAAAAATACTTAGAGGCTTCCGGCAAATAATTCCCTAGCAGAGTTGGACCTAACAAAACGCCTGCTATTAGTTCTCCAACAACCAAAGGCATTTTAAATTTTCTGAAAAATTCACCAACCAAACGGGCAGCAATAAGCATGCTGCCTATGCAGAAAATGAACTGAATTAATTCATGGTGGCTGAGTTTACTCAAAATTTGATTATTGGTTATATAAAGTTTCTTGAACTATTAATAAATTACATGGCAAATCAGCTAAGGCAAATTCTATATCATGAGGAAAAACCCTATCGATTAAATTCATTTGTTTATCGGGAGAATTTAATACGAGCAAATCAGCTTTTTTATCACGCGCAAACTTACTGATAACATAACCTGGCTTTCCTTCAATTCTCTCAGTATGAATAAGTAAACCTCTGCAATCTTTACATTTTAGAATATCCTGAAGTTTTTCATCTTCCTCTTTTAAAAATTCCTCTCGTAAAGCTTCGGCCTCTGCTTGTTTTAATTCTTCATGTCGCAGCAAAGCCATTTTACTCAAATCCATTTCCTGCACAATATCAATCCATTCTGCGGCATAAGCTCTTCCGATTTCTATAGAAGTAGCTATGGTATATTCAGATTTGGGATGATCACTGCCTTCAACCACAATATGCTTAAAACCAGAAGGATGAATATTTGGCTCTGTAAGCATTAACATGCTACATTTTGCTTTTCTACTCAATTGACGGGCTACACCTCCAAAAAAGTATTTGATTAAGTTTTCTTTTTCCAAGGCTCCAGCTACTATCAAATCAACCTCTTCTTCTTGGCAAACTCTTAAAATTGTTTCAACAGGATCACCTTGCTCCCAAATGGTCTTATTGTTCTCTTTATCAAGACCAAAACGGTGCAACAAATGTTTCAAATATTGTTCTTCTTGTAAGGATTTTTTCCCCACATGAATAAACAACATTTGTGCATTTAGTTTGTCTTGTAACTGACGCGCCTCAGCCAGCAAAGCCTCACATCGAGGTGAAAAAGCCACCGCTACTGCAATTTTTTTGAATGGACTATCAACAGAATTCATACAGCAATAATAGGCATTTAGGCAAGTTTTTGCTGTCAAACTATATTTTGATAATATTTTGGGGAATGTCTTTACATAGAAATGACTAAACTTGCAGCGCTCTTATGGATAAAGATACGCTTTTAGAGGCTTACACCTTGATGTGCACTGCGCGTGCAATGGCTGAAATTTACGATGCCAATAGGCCAATTACAAAATATGTTCACTCAACAAGCAGAGGCCATGAGGCTATTCAACTTGCTGTTGGAATGCAATTACAAGGACAGGATTATGCTTCTCCCTATTACAGAGACGAAAGCATGCTTTTGGGAATGGGAATGAGTCCTTATGAATTAATGCTTCAATTGCTTGCAAAGGCAGAGGATCCATTTTCAGGAGGAAGAACCTATTATTCTCATCCAAATTTAAAAAGAGATGGTTTTCCAAGAATGCCACACCAAAGCAGCGCAACGGGAATGCAGGCAATTCCTGCAACTGGGATGGCTCATGGGATTGCTTACTTAGAAAGTCAGGGTTTAATTCCTAAAGATGAAAGTCCGGTTGTTGTTTGCAGTTTTGGCGATGGTTCAATTACCGAAGGCGAAGTTGCAGAAGCATTTCAAATGGCTGTATTAAAAAAATTGCCCATTTTTTATCTAGTTCAGGATAACGATTGGGGAATTAGTGCATCCGGTGCAGAAATGCGTGCTATGGATGCTTATGAATATGCCGCTGGATTTAAAGGATTACAAAGAATGCGTGTGGATGGAAGTGATTTTAACAAATCGTGGACTGCCGTTGTTCAATGTATGGATTATGTAAGAGAAAAAAGACAACCTATCCTTTTACATGCCAAAGTTCCTTTATTAGGTCATCATACTTCGGGTGTAAGAAAAGAATGGTATAGAACAGAAGACGATTTAAAAAAGCATGGCCAATTAGATCCTCTTGACAAAATGTACGTGCATTTAGTTAGTTTGGGTATTGATGAAGCTGAACTTCAGGAAATTTCACAACTTGAAACAGATAAAGTAGCACAACAATTTAAACTTGCTGTTGAATCTCCTGATCCAAGTCCATCAACAGTAATGGATCATATTTATGCACCAAGCGGAGCTACCATAGAAGTTGGTAATAGAAAACCTGAAGGCAAAGAACCAGTTGTAATGGTTGATGCAGCTTTACATGCAGTTGATGAATTGATGAAAAAACATCCTGAATGTTTGTTTTATGGGCAGGATGTTGGTTTACGTTTAGGTGGTGTATTCAGAGAAGCTGCAACATTAGCAGCAAAATATGGCGAAGACCGCGTTTTTAATACTCCAATTCAGGAAGCTTATATAGTTGGTTCTACAGCAGGAATGAGCGCTGTTGGGGCAAAACCAATTGTTGAAATTCAGTTTGCAGATTACGTTTGGACAAGTATCAATCAATTGGTTTGTGAAATCACCAAATCGAGTTACCTCACTATGGGGAAATATCCTGTAAGTTGTATCATCAGAATTCCTATTGGAGCTTATGGTGGTGGTGGTCCATATCATTCAGGTAGTATAGAATCGACATTACTTACATTAAAAGGAATAAAGATTGCTTATCCAAGTAATGCTGCTGATATGAAAGGTTTGATGAAAGCAGCTTATTATGATGGAAATCCATGTATCATGCTTGAACATAAAGGATTGTACTGGAGTAAAAATCCTGGAACAGAAGCCGCAAGATGTATTGAACCAGATGAAGAATATATCTTACCTTTTGGAAAAGCACTAAGTGTTTTAGAAGCAAGCGAAGATGCAATAGATAATGGTGAATCTTGCGTTGTAGTAACATACGGAATGGGAGTTCATTGGGCAACAGGCGCTGCAAAACAATATCCAGGAAGAGTTGAAGTACTTGATTTAAGATCATTACAACCATTAGATGAAGAAGCAGTGATAAAGTCAGTTGAAAGACATGGCAAATGTTTGGTATTAACTGAAGAGCCCTTGTTGAATTCATTTGCAGAAAGTTTAGCTGCTAGAATCATGCAAAAATGTTTCACCAAACTAGATGCTCCGGTGGCAACATTTGGAGCATTAAACGTTCCTGCAATTCCATTAAACATGGGACTAGAAGCAGAGATTCTTCCTAATACAGATAAAGTAGCAGCTGAAATTGGTAAATTATTGAATTATTAAAATTGATATTTTAAAACTTAGAAAATGCGAACCTTAGGTTCGCATTTTTTTTTGCATTGGTGCTAAGTTGTGACACTTATTGCTATTAGTAAATTAAAAAAGGACAAATTGTACCAAATAAGGACAGAAGGAGAGCCAAAGGAGAATAAAATTTTAAATTTTATTATTCACTCAAACATTAAGATTTTCTTGAGAGACTATTAAGAAAATATTCTTTTTCTGTTCGATTACATTTGAGTTATGAAGCAAATTTTACTTTTTATAACACTATTGATTTCTGGTTTTGTAAATGCACAGATTCTTAAAAGCATTAAACCTGATAGAATTAATCCAGCTGATTCAAGCACGCATGTACTTGTTTTTAAAAATGCTCATTTTACAAGGTATCAAAATCCCTATTTATTGATAAAAAATATCTATACAGAGGCAAAAACCATCAATGATTCTACACTTCAATTTGTGATAGCTCCATTTTCCTCTCCCCTTTCAGATACTTCATTTGATATAAAAATATCATGTAGTGATGCCAGTTGGAATCCAGTTATGTTAAACTATCCTAATTTACTTAAAAGAAAGAACCCAGATTTAACATATTTAATTGTCGATAGTACTTATCAGTTTCAAACAATTCCATCAAGTATAATATTCAAAATAAAAGGAAGAAACAGTCATTTTTTAAGCAATGAAAACTCAATCAAAATAAAACCAAAAAATGCAGAAACATCAGCCTATATAGCTGATTCAATATACATTGTAAATGATAGTCTATTATATGCACGCATCAAAACCAATAACCGATTTGAAAAAGGTGAATACGTTTTTAGTTTATATAATTCATTTGATGGAACTTTAAACGACAAAGCATCAAAACAAATAGGAATCAATCCATTTAAACTAAACATTACTAAAAACTTTATTAGTCAAAAAGGTGATTCTATCATTTTTAAAATTAGTTATACTGATTTAATTGGTGGTTCTAAATTGTCATTTGGAGATTCAAATGAAATCAGCATTTATAATGATGGATTTGAAAATCAAGTTGCTAAAATAAGTAGTTTTTCTTATCAGAAAGACAGTACTAACACCGCTATTACACATACTTTAACGTTTAGAATGGCACTTCCATTAAAAATGAAAACCGGACTATTGGATGTGTTGTTTAAAAACAATATTGCTGGATCATTTTGGTTTAGAAATGCATTTAGTGTTTTCCATGATAAACCTTATATAGCCGGAAACATGAAAAGTATGCCCGGCAAAAACTTTCAGTTTTATTTTAGTTTTTTGGATAGTAAAAAACTACCTGATTCTGTAGGAGTAAAAATGCTCAAAAACGGAATTACTACAAATGAAGCAATGATAGATTCTTTTGAGAATTTAGGTGCTGGTTATTGGCAAGTATTCGGACATACAAACAACTCAGCTAAAGGACAATATAATTGTCAGATAATAACAAAAGAAGACAACTACAACTATGATGGATTTTTAACAGTTAGTGAATATTTCCCTTTTTCACTTAAACTTAGTCCATCACATTTTTTTAATTATGAAGACACTGTTAGTCTTTATGTACAATCTGAATATTATGGAATATTTGATTATGTAAATAATTTGAATAATTACCAGTTTGAAAAAAACGGACAACAAATTGCGGGTATGTACTTACAGGTTATGACTACCGACCCTACACATAATTTCAGAATCATATTACCTAAAGGTTTAACCAAAGGCTGGTATGATTTGAAATATTATAATAATAGTAAACAAGCTTATGAGCTACAAAAGAATGCTTGTTATGTTTATGGAGATGCCAAAGGATATGCCATCAATAAAAGTAAAATAGCATCTAATGGAGTTGGTCCAATAAAAATTCAAATGAAGTTTGAAGGAACTCATTTTACTCAAGCAAATGAAGCTTATATGAATTTTAATAATGATGTAAAAATACTAAATGATACACTGGTAGAATTTCCATTTAGTGCACCCGAAAATTCGTTACCCGGATATATGAGTTTTACATCTTCAAATGATTTTGATGGATATATACCATGCTTCCCTAGGATTGAAGTATCTACTTATCCTAAAATAGTAGAATTGAATCCTAAATCAGGAAAAGCAGGTGATACAATAAGCATTTTGGTACATGCAGAAATGACAACCTTTACTCAATTTCCAACAGACATAATACCTACATTTAGAGTATTCGATCAAATACAATCGAAGATGAATATTTTGGAAAAAGAAATTCTCAATGATACTTTAATGAGGTTAAAAGTTGCAATTGCTTCAGACATGCCAAATGTGTTTTGTTACCTCGGAATAACACAAGTAAACAAGTTTGCTTATTACCAATTAGCAAATGCATTTCAAGTAATTAATCCCGGCTTGAGTTTAAATGAAGTTGCAACACAGAGCGCTGAAGTTAAGGTTTATCCAAACCCAAGTAATGGAACTATCTTTATAACAAACAATGAATCTAAATTTAGAGCTTATAAAATTTATGATTTAAAAGGAAGTTTGATTCATAATGGTAATTTAGCTCCAGATTTAAATGAGTTAAACCTTATTGAAATACTTCAGAAAAATCAATTGTACCTGATTGAAAAAAAAAAAAAAAAAAGTGTTTACCAAAGATTATTGGTTCAGTAAGAATTGGTAAATGATTTGGCATTTGATGTTTAAATCAATTAACATAATCATTGTTTGAAAACGCATTAATTCCGTTTCGAGGTA
>JAIYDG010000008.1 GCA_027487625.1 Bacteroidota bacterium | reverse complement strand
TTGGATAAGTGAGTATGTTACATTTAGAGATTTATTGACCACAAACAACAGGCAAATTGTGGAAAGTAATCAAATGGCCTATTACGGATTAACAAACTCTAATTTAAGTGCCTTGTCCATCAACAATGCTACTTTATCACCTGTTTTTAATCCAAATACCACTGCTTATTCTGTTGATGTTTCAGGATCCTCGGTTACTATTTCGGCTAGCACAGAGATTTCAGAATCAACAATTGAGGTAAGATTAAATAATGGTACTTCAAGAATTTTGGTAAGTGGTGCTTCAACAAGTTTCGATTTAACAAGTAACTCAAATACTTTAGAAGTAAGTGTAACCGCACCCAATGGTACAAATGCAAAAACCTATACAATTTCTATTAATAGCAATTTAGGTGTAATGGATAGAATTGGCTTAGCTTCGGCTATTTCTCCCGCTTCATTTTCACTTCGTAAGTTAAGTAATACTTATGGTGGCAATGCAATTCGTGTAAGAAGGAGCAATGATAATACCACACAAGATATTGGTTTTACAATTAATGGTGATTTAGATACAACTGCATTAAAAACTTTTGTAGGCGCTAATAATGGTTTTGTGTCTATTTGGTACGACCAAAGTGGGAATGGTAGAAATGCAACTCAAACCACTTTGGCTGCTCAACCACAAATTGTAAATTCAGGGAACATTTTTAGAAGAAATGGCAAACCTACTATTTATTTTAATAGTACCTCATTGGCAACTGCAAGCTATACTGGCTATTCAAGTGCATTTGCTTTAGAGATTGTCGCAGGTATTCAAAATAATACATCTTATTCAACATTTGGAGCAAAAGCAACAGGTGGAATTGCCGGACCTTGGGAACATTGGCATCAGTATTTTGCTTATGGAAACAATGTTACCCAGTCATCAATGACATTAACAAACCCTGTAACATCAACAAGTGGATTTTCGCAATGGTCTTTTGCCGCAAATGCAAGTGGTGCAACTGCATTTAGAAATAGTTTAACTAATGGCACTGGAGGGAGTTCAACTTATAGTGACGCTGGTGGTTCCTTGTATTTGGGTACAAGAGGCGATGGAGCTACTAGTTTAAATGGTTGGATAAGTGAATATGTGACCTTGGGTTTTGTATTGAATACTGCAGATAGACAAACAATTGAGAGTAATCAAACACAATATTATAACTTTAGTAATAACCTCCCTATTGCCAATTTAAGCAGTTTGAATTTAAATAACGGAACGCTTTCACCATCATTTAGTTCAAACACAACAAGCTATACAGCGAGTGTTACATCTTCAACAACTACACTAAATGCAAGTGCTGAAATAGCTGATGCAAGAATGCAAGTGAGGGTGAATAATGGAGCTTATATAAGCTTAAGTAATGGTGTTTCAAGTTCTGCACTTGCATTAAATACGGGCTTAAATACAATTGATGTAAAAGTTACTGCATTAGATGGAACTACTATAAAAACTTATACTATAACGATTACCAGAATCGCAATGGCTTTAGATAATTTGGGATTAAGTGAAAGCAATCCTGCAACAGTTGCTTTTAGTTTACGCAAACTAAATAGCAATTATGGTGGCAATGCTATTCAAGTAAGAAGGTCAAACGACAATGCCTTACAAGATATTGGATTTACAGCTAGTGGCAATTTAGACACTGCAGCTTTAAAAACGTTTGTAGGGGCTAATAATGGCTTTGTAAGTATTTGGTACGACCAAAGTGGTAACGCAAGAAATGCTACGCAAGCAACAAATGGCTCACAGCCGCAAATAGTAAATGCAGGGGTAATAAATAAATCAGGCAATTTGCCTAGTATGTTGTTTAATGGAAGTGGCACATATTTAAGAGCAACTTTAAGTGCATTAAATGCTTCAACTGACCATACACTAAATACGGTAGCGGCAGCTTCAACAGGAAATATAGTTGCTTTATCTTCTTCATCTGGTGTAAATGAGAACTCCTGTTTAGGGGCAGCACTTAGTAGTTCTGGTTCTGCGTGGTTTGGTGGTTTTGGTCAAGATGCTAATTACATTGCTGGTACAAATACTTCAAATAACAGTATAAGGTCAAAAGTATATGCTTCTAATACAATTAATGGTTACTTTAATGGAAGCAGTATATTCAACACTAGTGTTACTTATAATCTATCTACAGCTGATGTAATGATAGGGGTTCAAAATAATGGGAGTAATCAATTTTTAAATGGTGCTGCATCGGAAGTATTGGTTTTCACTACATCACTTTCCAGTGTTGATAGACAAACAGTTGAAAACAATCAATTGGCTTACTACAATATTACCAATGCCAATTTAAGAGCAATTAATCTAAGCAATGGAACAATTAGTCCAAGCTTTGCAGCCAATACCACTGCCTATACAGCTACAGTAAATAATACTATTAGCAGCATTACTGTAACTCCAACATTAGAGATATCAGGTGCTACTGCTCAGGTAAGGATAAATGGTGGTAGTTATGCAACAGTAGCCAGTGGAACTGCATCACCAGCACTGAACTTGAATTTAGGTAGCAATACTGTTGATGTTAAAATAACTGCACTTGATGGTACAACGGTGAAAAATTATACCATTTCTGTAGTTAAGGCTAATCCTTTAAATGCTTTAAATTTTCAACAATCAGGAAGCAATTTTGTAATTGTTCCGCATAGCACATCTGTAAATCTGGGAAGTACTTATACTATTGAAACATGGGTTAATTATTCGGGAACAGCAAGAACTATCATTGATAAAGGCAATTATAATTTCTTGCTATCTTTAAATCCAACAGGTGATAATAAACTTGGTTTTTATAATGCAAATACTGCCGCATGGCGATATTCAACGGGTACCGTTCCTCAAAATACTTGGACACATGTTGCGGTTACGTTATCTGGTGGAACTTTAACATTTTATATAAATGGTGTTGCATCTGGAACAGGCGCAGTTTCTGCAACTTCTGGTAATGGAGCTATAAACATTGGTCTTCAACAACCATCGTTATGTCAATGTAATGAAATGAATGGTACATTGGATGAATTACGCATTTGGAATGTTGCCAGAACCTCACAACAAATTCTTGATAATTACTACAAAGAATTATCTGCGCAATCAGGTCTAGTGGCTTTGTATCATTTTAACCAAGGTATTGCGGGAGGGTCTAATACAAATACCAACATCTTACTTGATGAATCTGGAAATAATAACAATGGTACATTGGAGAATTTTACTTTGTCAAGTGGAAACATCAGTAATTGGGTTAATGGGGTATTTTCTAGTGATGCAAATCTTTCTTCATTAACAAGCAATGC
The DNA here is from genome assembly GCA_027487625.1 of Bacteroidota bacterium. Classification (GTDB taxonomy): domain Bacteria; phylum Bacteroidota; class Bacteroidia; order UKL13-3; family UKL13-3; genus CAISCU01. The sequence goes on along the minus strand of JAIYDG010000008.1, from coordinate 1,458 downwards.
TGCAGCTATTTCTCCAATATTTGCATCAATAACTACACAGTATTCAACAAGTGTTGCCAATACGATTTCAAGTATCACGCTTACGCCAACTAAAACAAATGTATTTGCAAGTATCCAAGTTCGCGTAAATGGGGGAGCTTATAGCAGTGTAACTAGTGGAAGTCCTTCAAGCGCAATTAGCTTGAATGTAGGTTCTAATACCATTGAAGTACTTGTAACAGCGCAAGATGGAATTACAACTAAAACGTATACTATAATAGTAACGAGGGCTCCAAATCCGCCAGGCAATGCATTGAAATTTGATGGAACAAATGATTACGTTGTAAGTGCTGTTTCAGGTACAGCTGTTACAAGTTTTACGATTGAATCATACATTAAATTTACTACAAATGAAAGCAAGGGTATTTTACAATGGGCAAATGGTTTAGGGGCTGGCAGTCCTTTCATTTACTGGCTGCAAAGTGGCTTGGATCTATCCATTTATATGAACTATAATTATGGTATAACTACTACTTTGTCTTTAAATACTTGGTATCATGTTGCACTTGTTTATAGTTCTAATGTATATACTTTATATGTAAATGGTAATTCTGTAGGTTCTTATAACGGTGGATTTTGGTTTCAAAGTAATGCAACTAATTTTTATCTCGGAAATGGCTATCATGGGTATTTTGGTGGTTCAATAGATGAAGTACGTATTTGGAATACAGCTCTTACCCAGTCTCAAATTCAATCTGCAATGAACCGTGAATTGGTTGGTAATGAAAACAATTTGATGGCTTACTACAATTTCGATGAAGGAACTGCCGGAGTAAATAATACAGGGGTAACCACATTAACAGATAAAACAAGTAATGCAAAAAATGGAACATTGAACAATTTTGCATTAACAGGTGATAATAGCAATTGGATAGAAAGTTATGCAATGGTAGTACCTACTGCCAATGCCGCTACTAGTATTGCGCGTACGAGTTTTACAGCTAATTGGTCGGCACCAAGCATTGGTGAAGTTAACAATTATCGTTTAGATGTTTCTACTAGTTCAACTTTTGCAAGTTTTGTAAGTGGTTATAATGCTTTAAGCGTTTCGGGTACATCACATAGTGTTACAGGTTTATCTGCCAGCACAACTTATTATTATAGAGTAAGGGCAAATAAAACAAGTTTAACTGGGCAAGGTGGCTATTCTTCAACTATTACTGCTACTACATTAACAACATTAGATAATGCAGGCTTAAGCGAAAGCAATCCTTCTCCAGCAGCATTTAGTTTACGCAAACTAAGTACTACTTATACGGGTAATGCCATTCAAGTAAGGAGAAGTAATGATAATGTAACGAGTGAAATAGGTTTTACAGCTGGTGGCAATTTAGACACTGCAGCATTAAAAACTTTTGTGGGTTCAAACAATGGTTTTGTTAGTATTTGGTACGACCAAAGCGGTAATGGCAGAAATGC
>JAIYDG010000571.1 GCA_027487625.1 Bacteroidota bacterium | reverse complement strand
TTAAAATTCCCCGACACATTTAATTCATTAAAAAACTTCAAATATTGATTGGTGAGTTCTTTCTTCTTTATATTTTCTTTAGGATTATTGATAACAGGAAGAAAAAATTTAACTTTTTTAACTTGAATCATTACATCTTCTTGAATACTGGTATCATTTAACACAATTTTTCTTTGTCTGAGTTTTGACAAAGTATTTGGAAACATTTTGGAGAAATTTTCAGCTGTACTGTCGAATAAAGTTCTGCAACTATAACAAGATCCATTGTAATAAAAATTCAATTTTATGATATCACTATATTCATATGTATTTTGATAGTAATACAATTTTGATGAATGTGTAAGAGGCAATTTGTCACTTTCAATTTGCTCGCGAATTTTGCGATACTCAAGCTCCATTTCAAGTCTATTTATCAAATCTTGATTTGATTGATTTTTCATTTCAAGATTCTCAACTTGAAAACTTAAGGATTTATTTTCTAAAGCCAATTCAGCATTTTGTTGTTCGATAAATTTTTCCGGTTTAATAAGTTTCATTTCCTCAAAAACCTTTTTGGGATTTGGTTGAGATTGCGAAAAACAATTGAAGACAAACAAAACAATTCCTAATAGGAGTAAAATTTTTCGATTCATGAATTTTGCACTAAAGTGTTTGTTTTAAAAAACATCTATTGAATATTTTTTAAATCTACTAAACAAATCTAATTCAAACCAGTCAACATAAACTTTCTCAAATTTAAATGTTTAATTCCTTCGTAACTTGCTGATATAAAATCATCTAAACTAATTACCCATTTAGGATAATTGTCTTTTATTTTCTGAAGATTACCGAATTCTCTAACTAGTGTATTGTCATTTTGAATGGTAAGAGCTACTTGAACATAAGCTTTTTCTCCATCTTTTTCGCAAACAAAATCAATCTCCTCATTGCCAATTACCCCAATTGAAACTTTATATCCAAAAATAAGCAGGTGATTGTAAACTATATTTTCAATGATTTTACCTCTGTCTTCTAGTCGGTAGCCCCAAATTCCGTTTCTAATTCCTAAGTTTTCAAAGTAGTACTTCTCTCCTGTTTCAAATACTCTTTTGCCAATGATATCATATCGACCAACTTTGTGAATTAAAAATGCATTAGTTAAATATTCAGTATAGTTTAAAACCTGGTTAACACTCATGTTGGTATTTTGAGATTTTAGATAAGCACTAATTTTATTGGCAGAAAAAAAACTACCAATATTACTCGCTAAAAACTGAACCAATTGTTCAAGAAAAATAGTATTTCTAACTTCAAATCGATTGATTATATCTCGGTAAACAATTGAAGAATAGATATTTTTCAAATAATCGAATACAATTTCAGGTTCTAATGGAAGATGTTTTAAATAAGGTAATCCTCCAAATTTCATGTATTTTTCTAAGGAATCAGAGCTGTCTTGTAGTAAATGAAATTCCAAAAACTCCTCATAAGAAAGACTGTAAACTACAATTTCTATAAAACGTCCACTTAAATATCCAGCAATATCTCCTGATAATAAATTGGCATTACTTCCTGTGCAGTATAAATCTAATTCCTCATCTAAAAGCAATGATCTTAAACCATTTTCAAATCCTTTTATGTCTTGAATTTCATCAATAAAAACATAGGTTTTGCCTTTTTTTTGACTTATAACATAATCGCTTAAATCTTCCTTATTTATATAACAAATCGTAGCTTCTTTATTTTGGGTTTTGATTAAATCCATCAATTGAAAAAGTAAATAACTTTTCCCAACCCTTCTTTGTCCTACAAATACTTTTATAAGTCCTTTACCAATAAAAGGTTTAGTCTTATTGATATAGCGATTTCTTTGATGAATTATAGTATTTGAAGTCATATTTGTATTGTATACAGTTAATATAAGACTCAAAAATACTATTTTTGTTTAGTATACGCAATAAAAAATAATTATCATGTAACTTTATTAATTATAACGAATAAAATAAAAGTAGAATAAATTTGAATTTGGGCCTATCTAATAATCATAAGGTTTTGTTAACCAGTGTGTTTTTTTTGAGATAATTCGGATATTTCTCAATTTCTATTAAAGGTTCTTATTTTAAGAATAGTCAAAACCACCAAAATCAAATAAAGAATAAAGGAAACAACAAATAAGCTAAAAATATTTTTGTAATGGTTGAATTGAGTTTCGTTTTCGTTTTGTAGTATTTTATAGCAATCACAGCATAATAATTCATAAGAATTTAACACATCTGTTTGGAATTGATTGTTTTCAGGATTCGTATTAAACACCCAAATTTTATTCCCTTCTCCTATGTAATTTTCGGCTTTTTCAAGTTTACATAGTTCAAATGCTTTTACAAGTGCCCAAAGTTTTGATGAATCTCCAAAATGAAAACAAATGCCATTTTTAAGACTTTTTGATTGTGTTAATCTTCTGATTTCTAACTGGGCTAAATCTAGATTTCTTCTATCAGCACTTTTGTCTCCATTAAAATGGAAGCTAGTATAGTTTATTTCTGGATGACTTTTTAGATTAATACAAGTAGGTTCATCATCAAAAAAATAATTAGCTTCTATTAATCCGAATTTATCGAAAACATGAAATTCATTCAGCTGCCAAATTCCTAATATTGGAAGTAAAAGCAGGCTGATAATTCCTGGAGGAAAAATGAAATGTTTTTTATTCACCAATTGCTTCTTGTCTTAAAGCCAATTTACCTTTTTTTCTCTTTTTAGCTTTTTGTTGATTTAAATTTTCGTCAAAGTCAAAATTTTCAACTCTCGGACTTTCTAAGCCTTTTTGAATAGCGATTCTCAACGAAGTTTCTTTTCTATCTTCATTTTCCAAAAGATAAGCTTCATTTGATATTGATGTATTTTTCATTCTTTTTAAACTTTACTCATAAATCCCAAAATTGGTATTTCCAAAACTTTTCAAATTGATATTTAAGTTTTGAATTTTAACTTATATCAAGAAGATTTTTTTCAACTACCACTCTTAATTAACTTCACTTTTTCAATAAAATCTCTTTCCATTTTGTTGATTTGTTTGTGCTCTTTGAAACACAAATTTACTATCAAAGAAAACCTATGATTACCAATAAAATTTGAAAGGGAATTGAAATCGTTAAAACAATAACCATAGGATAAAAATGCCAATGGCGTTAAATTCTTAGTTACAGGAATGATAATTTTTGGAGTGAGTCCTAAATATTGATTTGACTGATAAAAATAATTTGTTGCTTCTAAACCTAAAATATATCCTGCAGATGAACCTCCCACAAATGCCAACTCCGCACCCAATTTTACTCCAGGAATATAATCTCTGTTATTTACAATAGCTTCACCAGATAAATAAGTCCCAAAATAAGCTACTGCACCTTTGGGATCATAAGCAATTGTTTTAGAATATGAGTTCTTTCTAAACGACCATTGCCTGCAAATACCGGCCTCTAAGAGTAAACTTCTCTGAAAAGAAACACTAACTCTTGGAACATAATATGTTCTATTATGGTTAATTGAAACCAAAGTATCATTGCTGTAAAATTGTGCGCTGGAACTCAATGAAAGCAGGAAAAATAGAAATAGTAATTTTGATTTCATATAACCAAATTAAGCAATCAAAACGATGATTAGAGTTGAAAATTACACTTAAAGTAAGTCGAAATCATTTCCATCC
>JAIYDG010000580.1 GCA_027487625.1 Bacteroidota bacterium | reverse complement strand
TTGTTTTGTCTTTAAATCCGATGAGGTGTAAGAGTCCATGAGCTATTACTCTTCGAAGTTCAATACTGGATTTTGTATTTAGAAGAGTAGCATTTTCTTTTACTCTATCTAAGCTAATGTATATATCAGCTTCGAGATTCTCTTCTTTCTCATTTAGTTGAAATGTGATAATATCAGTATAGTAATCGTGATTTAAATGTTCTTTGTTTATTTCAAGCAGTTCATCATCACTAACTATGCAATATGATATACTTTCAATTTCTTGTTTATAATGCTTAGCAATTTGGTTGCACCAGTCTGTATATTTCTTTTTATTGAAGTTTGTTCTAACTGTTGTGCTACTGAATTGTATATTATCTAAGTATTGTAACTGTTCCTTTTTGTTCGCTGATTTTTTCATTCTGTGATATTTGAGCTTTAAAAAAGTAAGTATCTGTTGGGAGTGAGATTCCGTTGCTATCTGTACCATCCCAACCTTGAACTAAAGAATTGGATTGATAAACAATATCACCCCATCTATTAAATATTGTTATTTCTGTTTTACTTGGGTTAATTCCTATTCCATAAAACATAAATAATTTGTTTGTTCCATTTGGACTAATAGCATTAGGCCAATAGATATTGCCAGAGAAACTGAGACATTCTATATTAGACTTTGATTTGGTGAGAATATCGTTTTCGATAGCCTCTATATAATAACAAACAGCTTGGTTCTTGTCGATAACATCTGTGGTGAATGTGTCAGTGCCTGATTGAAATGCCATGAAATTTAATGCATTATCGATGTTAGTTCCTGATGCTCTGTTGATTATGTATTCTTTTACATCTTTGTTCCACGTGAAATACTTATTCCAGTTGAGTTCAAGTGTAGGGTCGTTATTTGTTAGTTCAAGAACTATGTTACCCGATATATTACTAGTGTCGTAAATATCATTGCATAAACCAACTGCTATTGCCCTGTATTTATATCTCTTATTTACACTTACATTTTGGTCTAAGTAATTGTTTTCGTTATTCTGGATTTTTGTGATTTCATTAAATCCAAGTTCTGCATCTCTTTCTAGTATTATGTACTTTTTGTTTTGAAGATTGTTTTGTTGTACTTTGATTTCAATGTAATTGTTTTCACGTGAAACATTGGAAATGTATTGACCACTTGGTTCAATTCTAAAGTAAGGAATTGCATTAATTGTATTACTTGATGAGCTTATAAATCTTGAATCTTTTTTCACAGCTCTTACAAAGAATGAGTATGGAATGATCCTATCTAAGTTTTGGATTGAATAGGTGTTTATATTTCCTTCTACTGAATCTAATAATATTTGATCAGGTGCATTGTATCTTATTATATAATATTTATCTATTTCTGTCCAACCTTCATAGTGACTCCAATTAATTGTGCATGTTTTTGCACATGTGTCTGTTGTTCCATTAAGTAGTATTGTTTGATGAATATTACCATTTAATGGATTTCTGTTGCCGCAACTATCTAAACTTGTTATTTCATATCTAAGTTTTGTTGTTGTTGGATTTCCTGAAGATCCATCTATATAAAATGTATCAATATAGTTTTCTATTACTCTTGGGTCTGCCCTATTGTAATTGTATAAACTATATGATCCAAAGTCGGGACTTTTATTCGATTGCCATCCAATAAGAATTCTGTTCGTTCCGGGTTCTACTGAAATAGAATCTAAGAATGATTGATCGGGTTGAATTACATCAATGCTAATAGTATCGCTATTCTCATTTATTACTCCAGCACCACAATCAACCTGGTATGTGAAATAATAAGACCAATCTTTGTTTGTTGGTAGGTTTGCTCCCAAATGAGCAAATGTGAAATTATTTGGATTTACTGTATTAGAAATTTCTATGAATGGAGAGGCAATACTTTCTCGCCCATATAAAATGAGATTTCCAATGATTGTACAAGCATTAGGTACTCTCGACCATAGAATTGTGTTATCATTTATACTCCTACACGCTTTTCTTGGTTTGATACTTTGAGCATGGCTTGCAAAACCTATTAGACTTAATATGATATATAGTTTTAGTCTTTTCAATTTTTTCCTACTACCATTTCAACGAGACCCTCTTCCGTAAAGTATTTTTGAGCTGTAAGCAATAGTATATCTGAGTCAATATTGTTTATCTTTTCAATAAAGTTTGATAGATAATTATCCTCTAGATTGTAATCAAGATTTAATTTCATTCTATTAGATAGAGAAAGAGTATTATCAAGGCTTTTTAGAATTGAACCTAATAGATAGTTTCGAGCAATATTAATTTCTTCATTTGAGATTTTAGTTTCTCTAAGAATGCTCATCTCTTTATAGATTTCCTCTATTCCTATGTTTTTTGATTTAGAATTGATTTCTGTTTCTATATACCAAGTTGAGCCAAGTTTGTTTATTTCATGACTAGAATAAATTCCATAGGTTAGTCCCTTTTCTTCCCTGATATTTTTCATCAACCTAGAACCAAAGTACCCACCAAAGATTAAGTTTAGTAATTGGAATGCTGCAAAATCCCTGTGGTTTCTGTTTAATCCGTGTTTTCCTATTCTTATTGCTGCCTGTACAGAATCATTTTTTTCTATGAAGTATTTTCCAGGTTGAATGATTGGTGTTGTTTCACGCTTCGATTCTACTGATTTTTCTGACTCTTTGAAGTTTAATTGGCTTGAAATTTGGCTTAGTGTTTCATGTGAAAAGTTTCCACTGAGAATGGCATATTTTAAGTTATTTAAAATATAGTTTTTATGGAATTCTACTAATTCATCTCTAAGGATGCTCTCAATATTTTCTGCAGAATTTGATTTCCCATATGGATGATCTTCTCCAAAGGTGTATTTTGCAAATTCCCTTCTGCATATGTAGGAGTTCTTTTTCTGATTAACCTTTAGCTTTTGAATCGCATTTCTTTTTAAAGTATTTAAAGCTTTTTCAGGAAAATTTGATTCAGTTATTGCTTCAATGAATAATGGTAAACAATTAGATAGATGTTTTTCTAAACAATAAAGTGTTGCTAAAGTATCATCCTCTCCGCTTTTAACTTGGAAATATGAACCATAAAAATCTAAAGCATTTAAGATTTCTTTTCCTGATTTGTTATGAGTTCCTTCACTCAGCATGCTTGCTGTGAATGACGAAATGCCTGTTTTATTTTGTTCTATGTACCCTGCTTTAAATACTAAATCTAATTTTATTACGGGTTCTGTTCCGCCAGAATGAAAGAAGATTGGCGCTCCACCAATGGTTTGCTCAGATCTAAATCTTTCAAACTTTAGATTTTTTATGCTTTCAGTTTGAGGAATTATTTTTCTATTTATTGTCATTGTTTGAAGCTTTGTAAATGATGGTTGAGCAATTACTTTCTTGTAGTGTTTTGGATATTTCTTCTTTCATATATTCAATATCGATTTCGAGATATAAATCGATTTCTTTATTCACTAATTCTATATCTCCCAAGTATTCTGCATAAGCAAGTTTCATCGCTCGGTTTAGAATATTAACATCACCGAAACGAATATTAGTTTCTGTTTTGTTTTGCACTTTTTTTAATTCAATTTCTGAAATGCCACTTTTCATCAAATCTGATATCACTTCACGAATAGCATTTTCAGCATCTTCTAAAGAGACTTGAGGTAATAATTTCCCTTCAATCATAAAGAGTCCAGGTTCTGCATCGCCGCTGATATAGGCATCTATTTCTGAGAAAAGAGATTTTTCTTTAACCAAAACATCATATAAAGTGGAAGCTTTTCCGCTTCCAATGATGTCGGATAGTAAATCCATAGCGTAGTAGTTTTTATCAAGCCTTCCACCCATATGATAGGCTTTAAGAATTAAGTTCGCTGGTACATCTGATTCAATAGTTTTGCGCCTTGGTTCTTCCTGTTTCGGTTCAATTTCGTAAACCGGTTTTTGTATATTTTGAGCAGGAATTTCACCAAACCATTTGTCACATAATTCTTTGGTTTTGTCTAAGCTGATATTTCCGGCAACCACTAATACTGCATTATTTGGTGCATAGAAGTTCTTGAAGAAATCTTTAACATCTTCTAAGTTGGCGTTTTCTATATGTGAAATTTCCTTTCCAATTGTTGGCCAATTGTATGGATGTTTATGGTAAGCTAAAGGTAGAATGTGTAGCCATAAGTCACCATAAGGTTGGTTTAAATAGCGTTCCTTAAATTCCTCAATAACCACCCCTTTTTGTACATCAAGTGATTTTTGGCTAAAATCAAGGCTTAACATTCTGTCACTTTCAAGCCAGTAACCTGTTTCTATATTTGAAGCAGGAACTGAAAGGTAGTAATTGGTAATGTCGTTTGATGTAAATGCGTTATTCTCCCCTCCTGCAAATTGAAGTGGTGTATCGAACTCGGGAATATTAATTGAGCCACCAAACATGAGATGCTCAAATAAGTGGGCAAATCCGGTTTTATTGGGGTTCTCGTCTTTTGAACCTACTTTGTAAAGTAGATTTAAAACACATAATTGTGTATTGTCGTCTTGATGATGTATGACAGTTAAGCCATTGTTCATCGTGTACTTAGTATATTGAATCAAAGTGAATCTCCTTTCTTACAAAATTAGATTTCACGTGAAATCTAACACCAGAAGGAGTTAACAAGAATTTGGCTTTGAGTGTTGATTGTATCAAATAAACCTACATAGAAACCATGCCATGCTTCATTTAAAAATGAAGATTTTAGATTCAATTAAAAGTAGCTTTATTTTATAGAAGTATTTTTTCTTCTCTCCATATTTTCTAAAGAGGAAAAGAATAAGGAATTAGCTTAATGAATTTATGAAGGTTTTTTCGAGTTTTTAGTTCGACTTTTGCCAGAGAATGAAAATTGGATGGAGATTTATAGCTCCTAAACTATTGATATTTAGCTTGATTTAAGCTATTGTTTCGTTTATTTACTTCCAAATGGCTGAGAATCGCGTAGAATTATATTTCTTTCTCCCACTTGGCAACAACATAAGTTGCTAAACAGTTACCAATTACGTTAACAGTAGTTCTTCCCATGTCCATTAGCGCATCAACAGCTAAAATTGCAAAGGCTTTATGAGGATCTAATCCTAATGATGAAACAGTGCTTACCAAAATTAAAAATGAAGCTCCCCTCACTCCTGCCACTCCTTTACTTGTTAGCATTAAAATTAAACACATTTGAATTTGTTCAGATAAGCTTAAATCTATTCCAGATGATTGAGCAATAAAAACTGAAGCTAGTGAAAGATACAATGTAGTTCCATCTAAATTAAAGCTGTATCCTGTTGGTAATACAAATGCGACAACCTTTCGTGGAATGCCCATTGCTTCCAAATTTTCCATAGCTTTTGGTAATGCAGCTTCAGAACTTGCAGTTGCAAATGCAATTGAAACTGGTTCATAAATTGTATGAAGGAATTTTTTGAATGGAAGTTTAACCAAAAGTGCTATTGGTAATAAAACTAAAACTAAAAAAGCAAACAAAGCAACATACAAAGTTCCAACCAATTTAAATAGGTTACCAATCACGCCAAGGCCCATGCCTGCAACAGAATATGCCATTGCGCCACCAACAGCTAATGGTGCAAACCACATCACAATATTGGTAAATTTGAACATGGTTTCGCTAAGACCTTCCATAAAATTTAGGATAGGCATTTTCTTGCTCTCATCCTTTACCATAGCTAAACCAATGCCAAATAGAATACTAAATAATACAATCTGAAGTATTTGATTATCAGCAATTGACTTAGCAATATTTTCAGGAAAAATATCCAGGATAACATCATGAGATTCTTTTTGTGCTAGAAGTTTTTCAGCCTTTTCTACTTGTGCCTCACCTGCATTTAGATTTGTACCCCAACCAGCTCCACTAATATTTATTGCTAACAAGCCCACTATCAGTGCTAATGTTGTTACTACTTCAAAATATCCTATGGCCTTTAAACCCATTCTACCAACTTGTTTTATGTTAGAATGTCCAGCTATTCCAACTACCAAAGTTGCTAGTAAAAGAGGTGCAATGATGGTTTTTATTAATCTAAGAAAGATATCACTAAAAATTCTAAGAGGCTTAGCATCAGAAGGAAAGTGAAATGGTAAACCCATTTCTTCTAGGTTTTGTGAAATTAATGGAAGATCCAATCCTAAAGCAACTCCCATAAACATACAAACCATTATCCAGGCTGTTAAATTTTTGGTATTGATTGAATACCAGCATCCAAAGAATAAAGTAATATAATGAAACAGAATATTAATACCATTTAATGAACTTGATACCAAGTGTGACATTATGGTAACTGCTGAAAAAACCGCGATGATTAGAAGTAATTTTTTGTTATTCATTTTATATTCCCTTATTTCAAACATAGTTACTTAAAGCCATTTTCTAAAATTATTGAAATTCTGATTTTGATAAAAATATATTTAAACATTAATCCTCTTGTAATTTTGATTATCTGAGAGGTATATAAAATTTAAAAATTATGAAAAAGTTCATTCAATCGGCTACTCTGGCTCTGTTGATTTTAACAGTTGGCTTTACATCTTGTAGAAAAAATGAAAGTTCGGAAAGTGACTTAACTTCAATGCAAGATCAAAATAGTGCAGATTTTAATGTTGATCTTATTGTAAAAGAGGTTGACATGGCTGCAACTGATGGTGGATTAAAAAAAGGCGGTTTTCCTATTGTTACTATTGATTCAATTGCTTCTCCAAGAACAATGACAATTGATTATGGAACAACGAATTATGTATGTGAAGATGGTAATTTAAGACGTGGAGTTATTCTTGTAACATGGACTGGAGCTTATAGGCAGTCGGGTACAGTAATCAAAATAAATTTTAAAGATTTTTACCAAAATGATAACCATGTTGAAGGTACAAAAACAATTAGCAATATGGGCTTAAATGCTAGTAATCAAATGACTTACACCGTAGTTGTAGAGATGAAAGTTACCAATACTTCCAATGAAGTATATAGCTGGACATCAAACAGAACAAGAACTTGGATAAGTGGTTACGATACAAAAACTAAATATGATGATATATATTTAATTAGCGGCACATCATCAGGAACCAATAGAAAAGGGGATTTGTTTACAGCAAAAACTATATCAGATTTAAAAATTGATATGAGTTGCCAATGGAGAATTGTAAGTGGAATTGTTGAAATGAATCCTGAAGGTAAATCGACACGCACCATTGATTATGGAAATGGCAATTGTGATAATGAAATTTCGGTGACAGTAAACGGAAAAACTCGCACAATGAGTAGAAGAAAATAGTCATAATCAAAGAGTTTAGGTAAGGGTCGGAAGTAATTTCGACCCTTATTTTTTTGAAAATGAAGCATATGCAGCTTTAATTCGTATCTTTGCAGGCTATTTTATGAGAAACGAACAAAGTAACAGAAGCCCAAGAGGCAATAGAGGTGGTTCAGGTTCAGGAAATTCTTTTGGTTCGGGTAACAGAACACCCAGGAAAAGTGCACCAAAAGGCTTTGCAAAGAAATCTGAAATGAAAGGCTGGAATAAGAAATCCGGCGATGAAAAAGAAGTAGATTATAGATATGCTAAACCAGGAAGTAAAGGTAAAGATGTTGAATTAGGTAAAAAGCCGAGAAGAAATTCAAGCGATTCAGAGTCAAATTTTCGCAAATCAAGTGATGATAAACCAAGAAGATCTTACACAAAATCAGATTCAGGCTCTTATGTAAGAGGAGAAAAACCTGAAGGAAGATTTAGTAAAGGTCCAAGAACGGAATCAAGTGAAGGAAGAAATTCACGTTCTTACGATTCAAGACCATCAAAATCAGGTTCAACTACTGGTAGATTTAGCAAAAGAGAAGGTTCTGATTCAGAAAGACCAAGAGCTCCGTATAAATCAGACAGACCTTATTCAAACAGAGAAGGTTCTTCATCAGATAGACCAAGAGCACCTTACAAAAAACGTGAGGAAGGAGATTCTTTTAAATCGGATAGACCTTACTCAAACAGAGAAGGATCTTCATCAGACAGACCAAGAGCACCATACAGAAAACGCGAAGAAGGTGATTCATACAAGTCAGATAGACCTTATACGAAAAGAGAGGGTTCATCATCTGATAGACCATACACTAAAAGAGAAGGCTCATCTTCTGACAGACCAAGAGCACCTTACAAAAAGCGTGAGGATGGTGATTCATACAAATCGGACAAACCTTATTCAAAAAGAGAGGGTTCATCATCAGATAGACCAAGAGCACCTTACAGAAAACGTGAAGATGGTGATTCATTTAAATCAGACAGACCTTATACACCAAGAACTTCATCATCGGGCGATAGACCAAGCAGATTTTCGGATAATAAGGAAGGTGGAGAAAGAACTTATGGTTCAAATAGAGGAAATTCTTCAAGAGATAATACTGGTAGAACCTCATCTTATGGCGATAGAAGAACCTCTTCAACTTACCCAAAAAGAGATAACGATTTTTCTAAATCAAAAGAAAGAGCTAAAGAAAAAGAACAAAAAGCTCCTAAAAAAACAGCAGAATCTGATTTAGAATTAGCAGATGGAATTAGGTTAAACAGATATATTTCTAATGCTGGAATTTGTAGCAGAAGAGAAGCTGATGATTTGATTGGCGCAGGTTTGGTTAGTATTAATGATGTTGTTGTTACAGAACTTGGCTCAAAAGTAAAAAGTGGTGATGTTGTTAAGTTTAATGGCTCAAAACTTTCGGTGGAAGAGAAAGTATATCTACTTTTAAACAAGCCAAAAGATACCATTACAACTTTTGAAGATGGTGATGGAAGAAATACAGTAATGGAGCTATTTGAAGGTAAATTAAAAGAAAGAGTTTTTCCGGTTGGAAGATTGGATAGAAATACTACAGGACTTTTAGTTTTAACCAATGATGGTGAAATGGCTCAACGTTTGATGCATCCAAAATATGAAGTTCATAAGGTTTACAAAGCAACTTTAGATAAACCATTAAGGCCTACAGATTTATGGACATTATCGAATGGAGTTGAATTAGAAGATGGTGTGATAAAACCGGATGCAATTGCTCAACCAGATCCTAAAAACAAAGAGGTTGTAGGGATAGAAATTCATAGTGGAAAAAACAGAATCATTCACCGTATGTTTGAACATTTAGGCTATAAAGTAGATAAACTCGATAGGGTTTTATATGCTGATTTAGAAAAAGGAAAACTGAAACGTGGTGAATGGAGAGAGCTGACAGAAAAGGAAATAAAAGGCCTGAAAAGATTATGTAAGCTAAAATAGCTGAGAACAATCAAAGCTATTTAGCAGATAAGAAAAATAAATTGTATAACTTCGCAATTCAAATCATACAAAAATGAACCATGTTTTGTTATTTATCGGAAACCTTGGCGGTGGCGAATGGATTCTGATTATTTTAGCTATTATTTTATTATTTGGCGGAAAGAAAATTCCTGAATTAATGCGTGGAATTGGACAAGGAATCCGTGAATTTAACGATGCTAAAAAAAGCGTTAAAGACCAAATAGAAGATGGAATGCGCACCAAAGAAGGTGACAAGAAATAAAGTTTTTTCTGTTTAACCGTACTCTTTTTTAAGTCAATTGAAATCATACCATTCCTTATCGGAAATCCGCAACGATATTAGTTCGGGAGCGCTTACTTTACCGCAATTGGTAGAGTTTTATTTACATAATATTGAATCAAAAAAAGATTTAAATGCTTTATTGGAAGTTTTTTCTGATGAAGCAATTGAATCTGCTAAAAGAATTCAAGATAAGCTACAACAAGGAAATGCCGGAAAACTTGCTGGTATGGTATTAACAATCAAAGACAATATTTGCTACAAAAATCACAAGGTATCTGCATCATCTAAAATTCTTAAAGGATTTGAGTCTATCTATTCCTCAACAGTGGTTGAAAGATTATTGACTGAAGATGCAATTATCATTGGTCGTGCCAATTGCGATGAATTTGCAATGGGAGCTTCTAATGAAACCTCGGCTTATGGCCCGGTTTTAAATGCAGCAGATAAACGAAGAGTTTCGGGTGGATCTTCAGGCGGAGCTGCAGTTTCTGTACAAGCAGAAATGTGTTTGGCAAGTCTAGGAAGTGATACAGGCGGATCGATTCGTCAGCCTGCATCATTTTGTGGTTTGGTTGGATATAAACCTACCTATGGCAGAGTTTCTCGTTGGGGTTTAATTGCTTATGCTTCTTCTTTTGATATCATTGGCCCAATTACACATTCTGTAAGTGATGCCCAATTAATTATGGAAGTAATTGCCGGCGAAGATGAAAACGATTCTACTTCTTCAGCAAAACCTGTTGGAGATTACGTATCAAAAGAAATTTCAGGCAAAAAGAAATTTGCATATATTCAGGAAACCTTTGATGCAGAAGGAATTGACCCAGAGGTTAAAGCAAGAGCATTTGAATTTCTTGAAAAAGTAAAATCTCTTGGTCATGAAGTGGAAGCTATCAGCTTTCCGTATTTAAATTACATGATTCCGGTTTACTATACCCTTACAACAGCAGAGGCTTCATCAAATTTGAGTCGTTTTGCCGGAATGCATTACGGACATAGAACTCCGGATGCTAAGGATTTAGATTCTTTGATTAAAAAATCTAGATCAGAAGGTTTTGGCGCTGAGGTAAAACGCAGAATTATGCTGGGAACATTTGTGCTTTCTTCTGGATATTATGATGCTTATTATAGCAAAGCACAGAAGGTTAGAAGATTAGTTCAAAATAAAACAGAAGAACTGTTTAAAGATTATGATTTTATCATTTCGCCAACATCACCAAGTGTGGCTTTTGAAGTTGGTGCAAAAGCTTCGAATCCATTAGCGATGTATTTGGCTGATATCTTTACAGTTCACGCCAATATTGCTGGAAATCCTGCAGTTTCAATTCCTTTTGGAAACAACAGCGAAAATTTACCAATTGGCATGCAATTAATGGGTAGAAGATTTGAAGATGCTGATTTATTAGCCATTTCAAAAAGTCTTTCTTAATCATTTTTCATTGGTCACAGCAGGGTTTTTACCTGTTAACATCTTAATTACTTTTTTTATTGTAAAGATTTTTTGGCACTAGCTTGCGAGAATGGTGTTGAGAAAGAATAGCGCATTATTATTTTTATTGGTATTCCTGTTATTGAATTCAGGAAACCTTTATGCAGCTCTGAAGGGGCAAGATGAGGTATATCAAAGCAGATTGACAGCTTTAAAAACCGGATTGGAAATTAATTATCATCCTTCTGCAAAACCATTTATTGAACAATACTTAGCAAATCCTGAACAAATAAAATTATTGGTAGCTAGAAGTAAATTCTATTTTCCACTTATTGAAAAGAGTTTAAAACAAAAGGGTTTACCTACCGATTTAAAATATTTAGCTGCAACAGCATCTTTACTGGATCCTTCGGCTGTTAATGCAAATGGTGCAAGTGGCATCTGGATGATGATGTTCCAGGTGAGCAAGATGTATAAATTAAAGGTAAATACTTATGTTGATGATCGCCGTGATCCTGTAAAATCAAGTCAAGTTGCTGCTCAACATTTCAAAGATTTATTTAGCATTTACAAATCATGGCCTTTGGCAATTGCTGCTTATGGATGTTCGCCTGTACAACTAAATAAGTCAATTCATTCAGCTGGAAATAGCTTGTATTTCTGGGATATTTATAAGGTAATGCCTTCGTATTGCAGAGATTTATATCCCAAAGTTATTGCAACGGTTTATATCCTGAATTACTACAAAGAGCATGGAATTAAAATTGTAGAGCCTATTCAATTTCCGGTTTGTGATACCGTTTGGGTACCAAAGTGGTTGTCGTTTCAGCAAGTGTCAAATTCACTTGATATGCCGATTGAGTTAATCAGAGAATTAAATCCACAGTTTAGAAAAGACATTATTCCTTATGCTCAAGAGCCATATTATATCAGAATACCAACAGATAAAGCAGCAAAATTTTCTTTATTAAAAGATTCTGTTTACAGACCAATCAATCAAACAGAGTTTCAACCTATTTCAATTGAAAAAGATCCAGAAGCTGTTGAAACATCTAGCGAAAAGGGAGAAAAGCCAACAGAGAAACGAGAAAAAATCAAGAAGATATTTTATACAGTAAAGCGAGGTGAAGTTTTAAGTGATATTGCTGATTGGTTTGATGTAAGTTCTGCTGATTTAAGCAAATGGAATAAGGTCAAAAGGAATAAAATTAAAGCCGGACAAAAACTGGCAATTTTTGTTCCTGCAAGCAAAACGGGCTATTATAACAGAATCAATAAAATGACAGCTGCACAGAAGAAAAAACTTAAACGAAAGGATTAATATTTCTTTCCGTGTAATTTTTCTCTCGTTTTGTTATAATTGATTTTTGCTTCAATTTGTTTTTCGAGGTTGATTCCTAATCCAGCCGACATATCTAAAAGGCGGATAACTGCATCTGCAATTTCATCTTCGAAGCTGTCTTTGATGTGATTTTGAAATGCTGAATTTTCGTTGATATTGAATTTGTCTTTTTCAAAATTTTCCCAATTGGCAAACTTACCTTTTCTGTGAGCTTCCATGGCTTCACCGAGTTCACTGGTTACTAGCATCAACATTTCTCCGATATTTCTTTCTTTGTCCCAGAACCCTTTTTCTTTATTTATTTCAAAAATTGATAAAGCGAGTGTGTTTATTCCAGATAGTTTTGGTTCCATAAGCGATTTTCTTTCGTTTTAAGCAGGTTTTACAATCAAACCTAATACTTACATAGTTTAAATCAAAATCACACAAAAGGGCATAAAAAAACCCGCTTTTCGGCGGGTTTTAATTTCTGTTCAGAAAATTAGTTTCTGTCGTTGTAAGAACGTCTTTCTCTCTGAGGTCTTTCCTCACGAGGACGAGCTTCATTAACAGTAATGTTTCTTTGCATAAAGCTTTGACCATTTAAGTTGTCAATAGCATTTTGAGCGCTTCCGGCGTCTGGCATTTCAACAAAACCAAATCCCTTGCTTCTACCGGTAAATTTATCGTTTACAATGTTAACCGATGATACTTCGCCGTAGGTTGAAAACAGGTTGCGTAAATCTTCTACGCTAGCTGTCCAATTTAAGTTTCCGATGTAGATGTTCATAAAAAATTAATAGAAAAGTCAAATGTAGGAATTTAAATCTCAAATGCAATAGGTTTTTGCTTTTTTGGATTATTTGCAATCTTTTGTTTTTGAGGAAATTACATTTAGGTCATCCTTTTCAATCTTTTATTCAGATGATTTGATGCAATATTTACCTTTAAATTTATCCTTATTTTTTTCTAACTATTTCATTGAACAAATCGTGAATTCTTGTACGAACATTGGTATCCGCAAGCTTTTTGTTATCTGCCGTAGGGTTAATTCTATTCGATAAAAACACGTAAACCAATCCGTTTTTAGGGTCTGCCCATGCGCATGTTCCTGTAAAGCCTGTATGCCCAAAACAAAATGCTGAAGAAAATTTTCCGGCGGGTGTTGCTTTCAATAAATTGGTTTCCGGCTTATCAAATCCCAATCCTCTACGCGATTTTTTGTTCTGTTTTTTAGAAAACATATAGATAGTTGATTCTTTAAGGAATCTATTTCCACCATAAGTTCCTCCGTTTAGCAACATTTGCATGATAACTGCCACATCATTTGCATTAGAAAATAAACCAGCATGACCACTTATTCCTCCCAACATGGCTGCACCTGGATCATGAACGTAAGCTTTGATTTGTTGCTTGCGGAAAATCTCATCCTTTTCAGTTGGAATAATCCAGGTTTGGTTCACTGACTTCTTATATGGATTAAAAACCATATTGGCCAAATTCAATGGTTTATAAAAATTATTGTTTAAATAGGTTTCAAAGGGTTCATGACTAACAACCTCAATAATTTTCTTCAACATCATAAAACCTAAATCACTGTAAACATATTCGCCGCTTGGTTTAAGTTCCGACATGGCTATCGTTTTCCAAATTTCATTTTCGTAATCATTTCTGATAAATAAACTGTCAGCAACTACAGTCGTAAAGTTTTTCTCAGCAGATCTTTTGTAAATGGCGGTATCAAGCTCACCATTTTTTAATGTTTTTTGATAAAATGGAATGAATGGTGTAAGTCCCGCTTCATGCAATAAAACCTGACGAATAGTAATTTTTTCTTTTGATGTTCCTCTTAAAAACGGAAGGTATAAACCCAATTTATCATTCAAACTAATTTTTCCTTCTTCATACAATTTCATGATAGCTAAATTGGTAGAAAGAATTTTTGTTAGTGAAGCTAAATCATAAAGGTGGTGATTTTCAACTTTTATTGCAGCTGAATCATAACTATGGTTTCCAAAAGATTTATTGTAAAAAACCTTCCCGTTTTTCGCTGCAATAATCTGACAACCCGGAGTTGCTCCGTTTTTAACAGCATCCATTGCCAAAGAATCAACAAAAGCTAAAGGAGTATGTTCGATTCCAATTTCTTCGGGCATTACATATTCCAATCTTTCTAATATTTCAGTTTCTTCTCCGTCAGCTAATTTAAAAGCTGGTAAAACAGAAACCGGCATTTCTCCTGTTGAAGCGATTGCTCCCATTAATACTTGGGCTGATAACTGGTTGTATATGGGCAAATCTTCAAAAGCCAGAATTACATTTCTTGCTTCCTGAAAATGTTGTAGGATATAAGGATTTCCATGGTTCACCAAAATACTTCTTCTATCAGCTAAAACCCTTTTAACAAAAGCAATTTCTTGTGATGTTAAGCCTAGTTTTCTACTAACAAATCTGCTGGTATTCTGCATGCTTAGAATAACCAAACTGTATCGTTGTAAAACATTAAAAAGTGAATCGAATGCTTGTTGTGAATCGTTTTTATCGATTGAATGAAAATCAGCATCTAAATAATTATTCATCATTTGTTGAAACGATGTAAATTGAGATGATCCAACAGAAACTACAGCAATTTTATAATACTCCGGATTTTTTAAAGGGATGAGTTTATCGTTGTTTTTAGCAACTACAATACCTGATTTTACTATTTTTCTGATGAGTTGATCTGTTGAACAACAATTTAAATCTTCAATTAAATTTTTAGTTTCTACAGGTGCGTATTTATTTAGTCCTGCCCAATATTTTGTGATTAATATTTTTCTGCACGATAAATTTAATTGCTCTTGGGAAATCCATCCTTTTTTAAGGTAATCCTTAATCCAGAAAATTCCCTGAGGTACATCTTCCACAAAAAGCAATAAATCAACCCCAGCTTGTAATGCTTTTGCACAAACTTCTCCAGGAGCTGCATAATTGGCAACACCTTTCATGTTTAATCCATCAGAAACCACAAGTCCATTGAAACCCATTTCTTTTTTCAACAATCCTTGAATTGCAGTTGAAGAAATACTTGTTGCTCTATTGGAATTTGTATCAATTGCCGGCACAAATAAATGTCCAACCATTACGCCTCCAACACCATTATCAATTAGTTTTTGAAAAGGATAAAGTTCCAATGAATCTAAGCGTTTACGACTTGCATTAATTACAGGAAGTGAATGATGAGAATCGGTTTCTGTATCACCATGACCAGGGAAATGTTTAGCAGTTGCAAGTATATGTTGCTCTTGTAAACCTTTTGCATATGCCCAACCCAGTTTGGCTACAGTTTCTTTATTTTCCCCAAAACTTCTGTCGTTAATAACCGGATTTGCTGCATTGTTGTTGATGTCTATATCGGGTGCGTAATTGATATGAATCCCTAATCTTTTACAATGTTTTGCAATTTCAGCCCCCATTTGGCGGGTTAATTCCAGGTTATTGGCAGCACCTAAAACCATTTGTCTAGGAAAAGTTGGAGTACTATCTAATCGCATACTCAATCCCCATTCTCCATCGATGCTAATAAGCATAGGAATTTTGGATTTTGATTGAAAACGATTGGTTAGGATGGCCTGTTTCATTGGGCCACCTTTCATAAACATAAGTCCACCTATTTTGTAGTCAGAAACAATTTTTTCTATTTCTTTTTCATAATTCTGATCCCGCTGAGTCCAAACAGCTATTGTCATGAGTTGAGCAATTTTTTCATCTTCAGATAAAGTGCTCATTACAGAATCTACCCAAGGATAAGATTTATCCCATGATATATTTTGAGCTGATGCTGAAAATGAGATGCAAATAAGTATAAAGACAAGAAGTCGGCCTATGAGGAATTTTACTATATTATTCATGAATTTGGTACAAAATAGCAGAAACATTCTTGTTTTTTTGGATTGATTTAAGATTAGTTATTCACGCTCACAACGTTGAAAGTTCTCCACAGATAGAAAATTTCGTATTTTTATGGTGTTTTTTGTTGTGTAATGGCTGACATCATAAAATTATTACCAGACCATGTTGCAAGTCAGATTGCAGCTGGGGAGGTTGTTCAAAGACCTTCATCATTGGTGAAGGAATTGCTCGACAATGCAATAGATGCGAAAAGTACATCGGTAAAACTTTTGGTAAAGGAGGGAGGAAAGGCTTTGGTGCAGGTAATTGATAATGGCTGTGGCATGAGTCATGGAGATGCTCGTATGTGTTGGGAGCGACACGCTACCTCAAAAATTGGTTTGACCGAAGATATTTTCCGAATAAAAACAATGGGTTTCAGGGGAGAGGCTTTAGCAAGTATTGCATCTGTAGCTCGTGTTGAAATGAAAACCAAAAGAGTTGAAGATGAATTCGGAACTTCAATTGTTATTGAAGGCTCAAAAGTTATTTCACAAGAAGATATTGCTGCAGATACAGGCACATCGATTGCAGTTAAAAATCTATTTTACAATATTCCTGCCAGAAGAAATTTCCTGAAATCAAATCCGGTTGAATACAAACATGTTTTAGATGAATTTATTCGTTGTGTTCTAGCCAATCCTGAAATTAAATTTGCTTTATATCACAATGATGAAGAGCAGTTTTTACTAGAACCATCAGACTTGCAAGGAAGAATAACTGATGTTTTTTCTGGTACAAAAAAGTCGGAATTGATTAGCATAGAAGAGGAAACAAGTATTATTGATATCAAAGGATTTTGTGGTTCACCCGAGTCGGCAAAAAAGGCTAGGGGAGAGCAATTTTTCTTTTTCAATAAAAGGTTTATTAAAGATCCTTATTTAAACCATGCCATTGTTGGTGCTTATGAAGGTTTGATTTCAAAAGAACAATTTCCTTTGTACGTACTTCATATTAGTATCGACCCATCACAGATAGATGTAAACATTCATCCAACTAAAACAGAAATAAAGTTTGAAGATGAAAAGAACATCTATCAAATTTTAAGAGCTGTTGTTCGTAAAGCTTTGGGTGGAATTTTAAATAGTCCGGAAATGAATATTGGTTTTGATGATAACCGTTTCATGCACCATGAATTAGGAAAAAATCCGGGTTTTGAATCAGAAAACTCCACAGTATCAACAGCATCAAGAAGTCAAAGAAATTCATGGGATGATTTAAAATTTGAATATTCTCAAAAGCGTAATCAGGTCAATCAAAATTGGGAAATTCTTTTTCAGGATAACCCTAAAACTGAAATGCAATCGGAGCCTGAAACTGTTAGAACTTCATCAGTTGAATCAGAATTGGCAGTTTCAAGAAGCTTTTTTCAATTGCACCAAACCTATATCGTTACCCAAATAAAAAGAGGTTTGATGTTGGTTGATCAACAAGCGGCACACGAAAGAATTTTGTATGAAAAGTATTTACGTGCTTTGGATAAAAATCCAGTTGCAAGTCAGCAATTGCTCTTTCCTAAAACTGTTGTTTTGAGCGCAGGTGATGAACAAATAATGCTTGAAATTTTAGATGATATTCGACTTTTAGGCTTTAATATCAGTCATTTTGGCAAAAATACATTTGTGGTAAATGGTTTGCCTGCTGAATTACATCTGGGAAACGAACAAGATTTATTAGAGGAAGTAGTTGAAACTTACAAAAATTCTAAAACTACAGAAAACCATAAGAAGCAATTAGTG
Source organism: Bacteroidota bacterium (assembly GCA_027487625.1). GTDB lineage: Bacteria > Bacteroidota > Bacteroidia > UKL13-3 > UKL13-3 > CAISCU01. The sequence continues at coordinate 5,406 of JAIYDG010000580.1, read as the reverse complement.
GCAAAAACCTTGGCGATAAAAGCTGCTATTAAAAGAGGAATTCGTTTACAGGCAGAAGAAATGAATCGTTTAATTGATGAATTGTTTGCTTGTCAGGAACCTTCGTTCGCTCCCGATGGAAGAGCTTGTTTAAAGATGTTGGGTCTTGATGAATTAGCCAAAATGTTTGACAGTAAATAAATAAATATGTACCAACAATATAGACCAATGGGTGCTTCTGGAATCCCATTGGTTGTAAAAAATTTAATGATTATCAATGGACTCGCATTTTTGGGTTCACTGTTGTTTATGAGTAGGGGATGGGGTGATTTAAGTGACAAACTAGGATTATATTTTCCTAGTTCAGATTATTTTAGGCCCTTTCAAATTGTGACTCACATTTTTATGCATAGTTCATTTTCTCATTTGGGCTATAATATGTTTGCTCTTTGGATGTTTGGCAGCTTTTTGGAAAATTTTTGGGGTCCGAAGCGCTTTTTGATTTTTTACATTATCACTGGATTTGGTGCGGCAGCCTTGTATTTAGGCGTAAATTATTTTGAAATTTCTCAAATTAAAGCAGCAATTGCTGAATACATGGCCAATCAGGGTTATGAGCAAATGAATATTTTATTGAGAAAAGATCCTTTGTTAATGAATAAGGAAGCTATTTCTGAAATATTATATGCATGGTCTGCAGATCCCACTAATCCTAAATATTTTGCAGCCGGACAAGAAATTGCCAATGCGATATTGTTAAGGAAAATCAATACACCGATGGTTGGAGCAAGTGGCGCTGTTTTTGGTGTTTTGCTTGGAAATGGAGTTTTATTTCCAAATCGTGAAATACATTTGTTCTTTTTTCCGTTTCCTATTAAAGTAAAGTACATTGTTCTGGTTTTAGGCGGAATGGAATTGATGGATGGTTTAGGAAATAATCCTATGGATAATGTGGCGCATTTTGCTCATTTAGGCGGTATGTTATTTGGTTTTATTTTGATTAAATATTGGAATAAAACAGATAGAAGTAGTTTTTACTAAGTAGCCGGTACAATTGATAATTAGGATTTTATCTAAATTGATTCAATTTTCGCTCTTGAATATTTAGTTATTGATATTTTATTCAAGGGTTTAATAGGATACGAACAGTTGCTAATTATTTTCTTGGATTATACTTAAAAATACTTTAAGTGGTGGTTTTTTGTGTTTAAATTGTTTGCTAAATCAATGAATTCAATTAGGTTTGGAGGATATACATGTCGATATTAGAAGAATTAAAATTTAAGTTTCAACAAGGCAATGCCATTATTCGCATGATTATGGTGAATGTGGCTGTTTTTATTGTATTTGGTGTACTTAACAGCTTATTGGGTTTATTTAACTCAAACGGAATTATACAAATAGTTTTAGACTGGTTGGTTTTACCAGCTAGTTTTACTAGGTATATTTATCAACCCTGGAGTTTGATTACCTATACATTTTTGCATGAAGGGTTTTTGCATATTTTGTTTAATATGTTGTGGTTTTATTGGATAGGACAACTTTTTCAGCAATACCTTGGAAATCCAAAAACCTATCAGGCCTATTTTATGGGAGCAATCGCCGGTGGATTGGTTTATATGATTTCATACCATGTGTTTCCTTACCTCATTCCAAGTTTAGAGTTTTCTACAGCTAGAGGCGCAAGTGCTGGTGTTTTATCAGTAGTTTTTGCAACAGCTACCTTGTTACCAGAATACGAACTTAGTTTGTTTTTGATTGGTTCTGTTCGGTTGAAATACATTGCTTTGGTTACACTTTTGCTTGATTTAATTAGCATTCCATATGATAATCCGGGTGGACATATAGCTCATATTGGTGGAGCAGCTTTTGGTTATTTTTATATCAAACAAATTTATGCCAATAATTTTCTGAGTGGTTTCTTTGATTGGATTGAAAACCTATTCAAACCGAAAGAAAAATCGAATTTAAAAATTCACCATCGTTCTGGTTACATGAAGGTGAATAGCAATGAAAAACCAACTCAAGCAGAAGTAGATAGAATTCTAGAAAAAATAAATCAAAAGGGTTTGAGTTATTTAAGTGATAAAGAGAGAGACATTTTAAAAAACTTCGGAAAGGACAATTGAATTGAGTAAACGTATCATTTTTCTTCATATAGTTTTTGGCTTGAACATCATTGCTGCAATTCCGCTTGTGGCAGCATTACTAGCGCCAGAAATCGACCCTAAAACCTTTTGGCCATTGGCTATTTTTGGTTTGGCTTTTCCTTTGATTTATTTGCTAAACTTTGTTTTTATTCCTTTCTGGGCTTTGTTTTGGGATAAACGGGTTTTCCTTTCACTTGCTTTGTTTTTGATTGGAATTCCATCGGGTTTAAAGTTTTTTCAATTTCAATTGAAGCATGATTTAAAAGGAAATCGTTCTGATTATTTAAATGTAATTAGCTTCAATACTCATTTTATGGGTGGTTACGATAAACCGGAACAGGATACAGTTAAGTTTTTCCAAAAATTAGATGAATTAGATCCGGATATTATTTGTTTTCAGGAGTTTGCCAATTTGGGTGGAAACTTTGAAAGACCCATGTTCAGAGAGTTTTTCCGTCGTTATAGAAATTTTTCAATTGTAAATGCTGATGGTTTAAGTGAAGCCAATCCCAATGGTTATGGAGTTTGTATTTTTTCTAAATATCCAATTGTGAACAAGGGTTATGTAGAAATGGTAAACAAAGCTGCTAATCTTTCCATTTTTGCTGATGTGGTTTTTCAGGGTGAAACATTAAGAGTAGTGAATACACATTTAAAATCTATCGTATTCGAAAGACAGGATTACAAAACGGTTGAAACCATTTCAAAAGCAGGTACAGCTGGAGTTCCAGTATTTGGTATCAGAAGGATTATTGCCAAACTGAAATATGCTTTTAAAGTAAGGTGCGTACAGGCAGATGCGATTAGAGAGAAGTTAGATTATTGTATTTATCCCGTTATACTTTGTGGCGATTTTAATGATACACCAACGAGTTATTCCTACAAAACAATTCGAGGTGAAATGAAAGATGCATTTGTAGAATCAGGTTCTGGATTTTCAACAACTTATACTGGCAATATGCCATCGTTTAGAATCGATCAGATTTTCCATGATGCTAAATTCAGCAGCGAAAACTACCAAACCCATGTGCAAGAATTTTCAGACCATGCCATGATTAGCTGTTCGATAAAGATTAAATAAAGAATACTTCAATAAGACTTATTTCCAATCTATAGATTTAGATTTTTGTAATTGAATAGCTAGTGTTTAGAACAATCTCTTTTAATTTCTTATATCAACAAAATTCTTTTTCATTCATTATTGATACAAAAATTGGGCACTATTTACTCTAGTTGTTTTCGAACAGAACAATAGAATGTTTTGTTATAAAACATTGTTTATCTTTGTGAATTAAAAATCAGTTTACAAAAAAGGTATGCCTACAAAATTGTCACAAAAACAAATTGGCCAAAGACTAGCTGAACTTCGTAAAATTAAAGGCTTTTCACAGGAAGATTTGGCTAAAACACTAAAAATTTCCCGCCCTTCATTGGCTCAGATTGAATTGGGAAACAGAAGTGTAGATATACTTGAAATTCAAAAGTTATCCCAGGCTTTGGAGTTTTCTTTAGATGATTTTATGTCGAAAGATTTTCCAAGCAATAAGCAATATTTAGAACAGGAATTGTCAACTAATGAGCAGAAGCCTTTAAATGAAAATGAGGTTCGTATTTCCGTTCCTACACTTCAGGTGAAAAAGTTTAAAAACGTGTTGTTGTATATACTAGAACGCTGCGCAGGCAAGCCCAATGTTGGTGAAACAGTATTGTACAAATTATTGTATTTCGTTGATTTTAATTATTATGAGTTGTACGAGGAACATTTAACCGGAGCCCAATACCGCAAACTGCCTTTTGGTCCTGTTCCACAAAAGTTGGATACTATTATCAATCAAATGATAGAAAAAGGCCAATTGCAAAAAGTTAAATCAGCATACCACGGTTTTCCACAAACCCGCTACTTGCCTTTAGAGAAGGCTGATTTAACTGAATTAAAGGCAAGTGAAAAAGAAGTGATAGACAGAGTTATTGAACAAATGAGTGATTGGTCTGCAACTGCCATTAGCAACTATTCTCATAAAGATTTGCCTTGGGAAGTTACAGAAGAGGGAAAGGATATTAATTATGAATTGGCTTTTTATAGAGAGTTACCTTATTCGGTTAGGGTTTATAACGACGAAATTGAATAGCCAATGGAGTTTAATAAGTTGCTCGAATTTGACAAGGATTTGAAATCACTTTTAAAGAAATATCGAACTTTAAACGATGATTTGGAAGTAGTTAAAACCATTTTAAAAACACTACCCGACGAAAGACCTCCTTTTAGTTTTCTTATTGATAATCTTGGACTACAAGCATGCATCATCAAAGTAAAAAAGATAGCTTGTAGGTCATTAAAAGGCAAAGGTGTGAATTCCGGATTGAGATTGGTTTATGCATACTTCCCTGAAGCTGAAAAAATTACCTTCATTGAATTGTACCACAAGAACGACAAGGAAAATGAGGATAGAAATAGGATTTTGGAAAACTTTAAATAGAGACATTATTATTTACTTATCGTAATTTCCACTCTTCTGTTTTTTTGCCTTCCAATTTCAGTATCATTTGTTGTTATTGGTTTAGAACTGCCCAAGCCATTATAACTCACGTGTGTTGTGTTTATTCCGCTTTTAATGAGGTAATCAGCAACTGCTTTGGCTCTTTGTTCTGATAAGTGTTTATTGTCGGTTTCATTGCCAATATTGTCTGTATGGCCCGCAACACTGATTTTAAAACTTGGATTCTTTTTTAAGTATGCCGATAGTTTATCTAATTCGATAAAAGATTGTTTTAACAAAATGCTTTTGTTGCTTTCGAATAAAATGTTCTGTAGAACCAATGGAACGCCCAATTGTGGCGAGAAAATACTGTCTTTTCTCGCTTGTTTTGAGCCCGCTCTTATTTCATCAACATGAAGAAAATGACCTCTGAAAGCAATCCCACCTGGAGCCAAATCTGGTATTTCAAGCGAAATTGTATTAAGAAGTTTTCCATTGCTTGAATAAAGTCTACCTGTTACATTCGTTTTGGTATTAAAAGTAAGTTCCATTTTGTACCAAACATTTAGTTTGTAGGTTTGAGAAACCGACTTCAAATCTGGATAGGTATAATCAGGTGATTTTCTAAAATCAAATGAGCCTTTTTCTGGCGCGGCGCATAAATAGTAGCCAAATTTACTGACAGCTGTAGTAATCGCAAAACCTAAATACGCATTTGTATTTTTTTGAAAACGCACCCAACAACTGAGAACCTGAGCAGGATAACCAATTTGAATATCTGTTCTCCAGAAGCAATCATC
>JAIYDG010000708.1 GCA_027487625.1 Bacteroidota bacterium | reverse complement strand
GGAAGAATTATTATCGAAAACAAATTACATTTGTAAATCCTATTCAGGACTAATAATCAAGTGTAAACTTATAACAGGATTAATTAATTAAACTGTAAACTTTTTTCAGGACGAGTCACTGCTTACGATGGGTGCAGCTGGTTGTGAACAACACATGTGATTGCATGTAATATCAGCAGGGCATTTGTAGAATTCCAGGAATATTTGTTTAAGGAGAGAGTGGCGTAAGAAAACATTGTAAATAAAAAAGCTCAAAGGGTGATTTCATAAATCAAAACCATAAATGCAAAATCAACATTAATTATTAATGATTCTGTAGTAGCAAACTATTATGTTTGCTACTACCCAAATTGACCACATTCAATAACATTGACTTTGTTTTAAAATGTGTGAATTCTATAAGCTTTTATAAAAATTATGAAGTAAAGAAATTGTAGCAAGCAACTAAGTTGCCTACTAATTCTTATTAACTCACCAAGCAATACAAAATTTTGACTTTTACTTAAAAAGCTTCAATGGTATTGTACAATAAAAGTCTCCATGAACCAAACTCACATACATTTATTTATTACACATTTACCTCTATTTGGTTCTATGTTTGGTGGACTTGTTCTTCTTCATGGATTTTTGGTCAAAAGCACTCAAACCAATATTGCCGGATATTATATTCTGATACTCTCAGGCATTGGAGCAGGAATTGCCTATTTAACGGGTGAAGCAGCTGAAGAAACAATTGAAAACATTCAAGGAATTATTAAATCGAATATCCAAGCACATGAAGAATTTGCCTTATTTGCACTTATTTCTTTAATAAGTCTTGGTATACTTTCATTAATGGCATTGCTACTTACCTGGAACAAATCGCCACTTATTAGACCTATTAACATTGCTATATTGTTGATTTCTGGTATCAGCTTTATTTTGGTTTCAAGAACAGCTTATCTGGGTGGACAAATCAGACATACTGAATTGAACCCTACTACTAATTTAACTCCAGTACAAATGGATGTTAAAAGGGATGGTGATATTGATTAAATCTTCTAATGAAAGTTCCCATATTCATTAAACAAATCATCCCATTTGTTTTTTTATATTCATGTTTAATTTTTATAAGTATAGGTTTAGATTATATGCTTCATTATTTAAACCTGTTTTATATTGGTAGATACCTGGGACCAGTTGGAACAGTGTTTATACTTATCTCTTTTATTTATTCTTTAAACAAACACAAGATTATTCACATAGGCTCTCCACCTAAACTACTCAAAATACATGAAACCCTTGCTTTTATTGGCTCAATATTAATACTGGTACATGCAGGAATACATTTTAATGCCATTTTACCTTGGCTGGCCATATTGAGTTTACTGATAAATGTGGCAAGTGGTTTAATTGGAAAGTTTATACTAAAAAAGGCAAATATCGATTTACTATCGAATAGAAAAGAACTTGTATCAAGCGGTATGAGCGAATCAGAAATAGAAAAGAATTTATCCTTTGATTCCATTGTTCTAAAAGGTTTAAAAAAATGGAGAATGATTCATTTACCCATAGCGTATACTTTAGGAATACTAAGCCTATTACATTTATTCAGTATCCTGATTTTTAGTTCATGAAAAGCTTTTTAGTTTTTATAGGAATAGGTTTGTTTGTTTTATTGCTGATAAAATTACCCTACTTAATGATTAATCCGGGCGTATTAGCAAAAGGACATCAAAAATTAAACAATGATTGTTTTACTTGTCATACTGCATTTAATGGCGTTAGTAATGAAAAGTGTATATCTTGTCATAACCCAATAAACATAGGAAAAGAAAGTAACAACAAGGTTAACAAAACCCTATTTCATGCACAGATTTTAAATCAAAATTGCATAGACTGCCATACTCAACACCAAGGCATTTATCAAGAATACAAGAAACCAATTTTTAAACATGAAATACTTCTTAAAACTACATTGATAGAATGTAATGGTTGTCATAAAAAACCAAACAATCAATTACATAAATTTGTAAGTAAACGTTGTGTAGAATGTCACCGAATTTCAAATTGGACTTCATCAGCAACGTTTAACCACAAAGAGTTGATAACAGCAACTAACTGCATAAGCTGCCACCAAAAGCCCAAAGACAAGCTGCATGATCAAACCAAATTAAGCTGTGAAAAATGCCACCAAACCAACACTTGGAGTCCTGCTAAATTTGCACATGATTCATACTTTGAACTCGACGAAAATCATCATACCAAATGCAGCAATTGCCACAAAAAAAATAATTACACTTCTTAAACCTGTTTTGGTTACCATGAACATTCGAAAAATGAAATCATAAGGGAACACAATAAAGACGGCATTTATCAAATCAACGATTGTGTTTCATGTCACAAAAATGGAAAGAAGCTAGAAAGGAATTAGAATATAAAAGCTTTCGCAATAATCCTATCAGCAATTTCGGTTTAATTATTTCCAAAACATTTCAAGCTCCACAAATTCAAATGAACTCTAAATTCTACAACAAAATTTATATATTCTCGTAGTTAAATTTTTTAATCATCTTGCAATAAAAATGGACCCATACCAAGAAACATTTGAAACCTGGAATAAAGTTGCTTCACTTTATGAGGAGAATTTTATGGACCTTGATTTGTATAATGTTTCCTATGATTTCATTATTAATTCAGTAAATAAAGTCAATGCCAAAGTACTAGAAATTGGCTGTGGTCCCAAATACCTGCTTTCTAAAAGACCCGATTTTGATATTTTCGGAATTGATATAGCTCCGAATATGGTTGAGCTTGCAAAGAAGAATAATCCTTTAGCAAGTTTCGCAGTAATGGATAGTAGCAACATAAATGAGATTCAATCAAAGTTTGATGCAATTATTTGTGGATTTTGTTTGCCTTATTTATCAGAATCAGATAGAGATAAACTCATTCAGGATGCGAATAATTTAATAATCAATAATGATTTGACCTTCAAAATTTAAGGTTATATCCTTACTTATTGAAACTAAACTTTTATAGCCTTATAAAAAATCGAAAAAGCCACAGCTTCTTCATCAATGTATATTCGGCAAAAAACAACTATTTTTGTTTAAAATAATATTCAAACAATAATGTATAAAGCCATAGAAATAGACCGAACAAACTTGACCATTATGGGTGTAAAATTTTCTGATATTCAATCTTTGGAAAATACGGCAAACGCAATAGGAACAAACATGTTTGAGGGATTCGAACCAACTAAAGAATTGATACAATTATATGTTGATTCAAAGGAAGGTTTAGTTTCTGAAAAAGACTTTTTAGTAAAATTATACGCTTTATATGGAAAATAGTTATCAATATTTAGACTCAGAAAGTAAATACACCAATAAGCACGGTGTATTAATTAATCTGGCAAATATTGAAGATGAAAAAATCCTGATAGCCTTTGAGAGTTTAAAAGTTTCAAAAAGAATTGAGGAGCTATATACAAATCCTATTAAAATATTTGATTCTACAACTTTGCTAAGTATTCACCATCATTTATTTCAAGATGTTTATATATGGGCTGGAGAAGTACGAACTGTAAATATTAGTAAAAATGGAAAACCATTTTTTGAAGGTGAGCGTTTTCATATAGCATTTCAATATATAAATACCCTCATTGAGGAGTATAGAAAAATCAAAAAAACAAATAAGACGGAAATCGCTAATAAATTGGCTGAAATATTAGACCATATAAATTTTTTACATCCTTTTAGAGAAGGGAATGGACGAACGCAAAGAGAATTCTTAAGGCTTTTAGCCTTAGAGAAAAACATTAAGTTAAATCTCAATCCACCTGATAATAAAAAGATCTATGATCGATATATGAATGGTACAATAAATAGTGATGTAAATATTTTAACTGAATTGATTTTAGATTTGATTGAAATCCAAAATAATTAGAAATTAAGTTCTGTTTTCATATAATCTCATTCTGAGGATAGTGATTCCAAACATAGCCAACCTTAACAAATACAAATGAACCTAAAATCTAACAATGAAACATATTGTTTTAGGATATCATTTAAAAAAAAAGTCTTGCAATAAAATGGACCCATACCAAGAAACATTTGAAACATGGAATAAAGTTGCTTCTCTATACGAAGAGAAGTTTATGGACCTTGATTTGTATAATGTTTCCTATGATTTCATTATTAATTCCTTAAATAAAGTCAATGCCAAAGTACTAGAAATTGGTTGTGGTCCTGGGAATATTACCAAGTACCTGCTTTCAAAAAGACCCGACTTTGAAATCTTTGGAATTGATATAGCCCCAAATATGATTGAGCTTGCAAAGAAGAATAATCCTCTAGCAAGTTTCGAAATAATGGATAGCAGAAACATAAATGAGATTCAATCAAAGTTTGATGCAATTATTTGTGGATTCTGTTTACCCTACTTATCGCAAACAGATACCTATAAACTCATACAGGATTCTAATCAATTATTGAACAATAGAGGATTAATATATATAAGTTTTGTTGAAGGAGATTCAGCAAAATCAGGCTTTCAAACTGCAAGTACAGGCGATAGAAGTTATTTTTATTTTCATGATTTAGCAGAAATAAAAACTAAACTTATTGAAGCAAGATTTGATGACTTCAATGTATTTAAAGTTGAATTCAAAAAAGCATCTGGAGAAAATGAAATACATACGATCATCACAGCAAGGAAAATGGTCTGAAACAGTTTTGAAATTTAGTTAATATGATGATTTCCAAAATTTCATCGAATAATTCAACTTGAATTTCGCAAAATTATACCGCCTAAAAAATAGCCAAATCTTATTCTTTTACTAAAACCTTATTCAAGGAAAATACCAATAACTTTGAGTGTTGTGAATGCTATTAAATCTGTTTGAATAGCTAAGTGAATGTTTCTAGATTAAAGAAGAATATGAGTATATTTAGTTTTGGTGAATACAAGGAAGGACTGCCATATAAGGTATTGGATGAAAGAATCATGAGAGCAAGTTCCGGGATTATGTTTTTGGTTGGATTAATTGCTTCAATCAATGGTTTTGTTTTAGATAAATACGCAATCATTCCATACGCCATTGGATTTTTGGTTTTGAATTTTATGATTGGTTTATTCATCAATCCAAAGTATTCTCCAACAATAATTTTAGCAACAAAAATCGTAAAGAATCAATCTGCTCAACCTATTGGAGCCGTTCAGAAAAAATTTGCTTGGAGTTTAGGCTTAGTTCTGTCATCAATCATTTTTGTGCTTTCACTTTATTTACAAAACGACAAAAGCTATTTTGAGCCAGTTTGCTTGTTGTGTATCATTTGTATGATTTTAATGTATCTCGAAACTGCTTTTGGAATCTGTGTTGGATGTAAATTATATGCCTACACTATTAGATTAAAAATAATCCCAAAACCAAAAGAAAAACCTAATTGTATGGGAGATAGTTGTGCTATTGAAAATTAGGAACAATGTGGCATAAATAAAATATTATTGTTGTAGAAAAATTAAAAGCAACATGAGCGACTATAGCATTTCCATTGTTCCTAGATTATCAAACTATCCTGAAAATGAAATTAAGGCCAAAGAAATTTTAGATTGGTTAATATCATTGGATATTGTTGAAGCCAATCCCACTGATTGTATCTTAGGTGAAGGAAACGGTTATGCAATTTCTCAAGGAGCGATGAAGGTAGTTGCTCATCCTAAAGAATTACCCATTGAGCTTTCGGTAAATGGATTGGAAATTACAACTGAAAGAACTGTTTTTGATACAGGAGAAAATTTCACCGAACAGTTAATTTGTCCAAACTGCCAAGAAGATATTGCTTTTGAAGATTGGGATTTGGAAAGCTGGAGTTCTGAAAAATCTGATGATTTAACATGTAATGCCTGTGGTGTGCAGTCAAACATTCATTCTTATACTTTCGAACCTCAAATGGGCTTTAGTAATCTTGGTTTCACATTTTGGAACTGGCCTGAATTAAAGCCTGAAATCTTAAAAGGTTTTGAAGAGAAGTTAAACTGCGAGATAGATATTGTATACAGACATTTATAAATTTGATTTTTTCTTTCTTGTTTAAAAAATGATTCAGCCTTATTTCGAAAACTACTATGAATGAAAGCAACAAGGAAATTTGGGTAAAAAAAGGCTATGAATTATTTGCAATGCATGGATTGAGTAGCATAAAAATTGAACCACTTGCAAGATTGGTTGGTAAAAACAAATCTTCATTTTATCACTATTTCGCAGATCAGGAATGCTTTGTGGAAGAATTGCTAAAACACCATTTGAAGCAGTCTGAAATCATTGCAGAAAAAGAAAAGAAAGCTCAATCAATCAACCCAGAATTAATTCTGATACTAATTGAACATCAAACTGATATTTTATTCAATAAACAATTACGTTTCAATCGCGACCAAAAACATTTTAAAAGTACCCTAGTAAAATCAAATGAAATCATAGGTAACAGCTTTGTTATGTTATGGATGAAAGAACTAAAACTTCAAATATCACTTCAACAAATTGAAAGTTTATTTGAACTGGCCTTAGAAAATTTCTACTTGCAAATTACCCCTGAAAACTTCAATGAAACCTGGTTGAATCAGTATTTTGATTACCTAAAAAACATCATAAGAAAATTTGTTCAGATTTGATAAGTTTTAACATCAAGCATGAAAATCAAAATTGAACGCTAACGTCTAAAATTTGTTTGAAAGTCAAAATACTTTTGAGCCCATTAAATAGCTCATTTATGACTTCTCAAAACAAAAACAATTTTTTCATTCTGCTTCTAATTCTTCAAACCATAGGGATTGTAGTTTATACCATGTTTAGTTTTATAAATGAAGGACCTAATTTGTTCGCAGTTTTTATAAAAAACCTACTAGCACTTAACTGGAATGGTCAGTTTAATCTCGACTTCATGAGTTACTTAACACTATCAGGTATCTGGATTATGTGGCGAGATAAATTTAGCCTGATATCTGTCATTACTGGCTTCAGTGCTATGATTCTGGGAATTCTATTTTTCGCACCTTACCTTATTTTCCTTTTTTATAAAGAAAATACTTCTATCAAAAAGGTACTCGTTGGACGACATAGTTAATCCATAAATAATGTTTAAAATTAGAAGCAGTTCCTTTTAAATATTATTAGTACCAAGAGCAAATCATAACGCTGAATAATTTAATCCTTTCAAAATATCTAAGAGTATATAAATTGGACAAAATTTCATAAATTCATATTATGAAACCCCTATTTATTTTAATCTTCACCATACTATATTCATTTAAGCTTCAAGCTCAAACCAAACATTCTTTATCCTTAGGTCATTCCTATTATGCTGAATTAAAATCAATAAAGAGTTTTCGCTATACCGATGAAAATTCTGGTAAATATGGAAATGGGAATTTCATTAGTTTAGCTTATAATATTGAATTTGGCAAGAAAACACGTTTAAAACTTCATACTTCCTATGGCTATTTTAAGAGACAAAATTTCAAATTAAATGATAGCACCTATGGAAATGCATATTCTCATATGGTTCCATTAAAATTAGAAGGAAGTTTGAATTTGTTACATTTTGAAAAATTGGGTCTAGCAATTTTTGGGGGATTAGGAGCAAATTGGGTTCAATACAATAATGAGACCTTTACAAATTATGGCTTAAATCCTGAAAAGAAGATTTATCCTATGTATATTTATGGTTTAGCTTTCAGATTGTTTCGAGAGCATTATCCATATTATTATATCAAATTCACTCATTTTGATAATAAAGACTTCCTTTCTTTTGACCTTGACTTGCCTATTTATAAATTCAATAAAGAAAAAAAGAAAAAGTAACCCAATTATTCCTTCATTAACTTCCAAACTCTATTTAAATTTTCTATTTTTAGGATATACATTCCTTGAGGAAGTTTGGAAAAATCTTGTTCACCAATAGCGGTTCCTGAATAAATTAGTTTGCCTTCTGAGGAAAATAAAAAGGTTCCATGCTCACCATTTATTCCTTCTATTTTAAATCCATTTATAAAAGGATTTGGTCCAATAATTATGCTGAATTCTTTGCTTTGTTCTCCAATACCAGTGCTGCTTCTACAGATATCTGTCCGGCCCAATAAATTCGATATTTCAGTGCATAAATACAGGTAGTTTTCATTGGCCTCCGCACTATAACCTCCCAATAATAAATCGGTATTTTCATTGGGGTCAATTGTCAAATCATAAAACTTTTGTCTGCCATCATCAAATTGTATCAACTTGAATTTGGTATTACGAATTGCCTTTCCATCGGCAGCAACTGTAGGCACTTTAAATACTTCAGAAAAGCTCCATGAACGAACACCTGTTCCAGTATTCTTTATAATTGGCATCAAACTTTTACTATCGATTATAATTGTTCCTGGCACTCGGTTTCTCCAATTTGCATCGCCAAACAATTCTAAAATTGTAGCAAATAAATCTTGTGTATTTACCAAAGCTTCTGTACTTCTTCCTGGGTTCACAACAGATGGACCAGATACAATAAAAGGTACTTGTATACCCTCTTGGTAAACACTTCCTTTTGCGCCTCCATTAGCCAAACTCACTGTACCATCACTACCATTATCACCAATAAAAATAAAATCGGTACTATCCCATTTACCAATGGCTTTAATTGAATCAAATATTCTTCCAATTTCAGTATCCAGACTTTCCATCGACGCTTTGAAATAGTTTTTAGGATTAGCTGCTATGTCTGCTCCTGTGCCCCTTAAATTGTCGTATGAATGTAAATCGAGTGGTGGCAAATGATGCGGGGTATGCGGTGCGTTAAATGCCAGCCACAAAAAGAAAGGTTTTTCCTGATTTTGCATCCAGCTTATGGCATTGTTTGCAACTTCTGTTGTGGCATAAGTACTGCATGTAGATGCACTTGCATTTTTGATTTTTGTCCAACTATTATAACTACTCAAAGCTCCGGAAAAATTTCCTTCATAGTAGTCATAACCCATTAAAACAGGAATTGCATAATTACTTACTGGATTTGGTAAATGTAAATGCCATTTTCCAATATTGGCTTTTGCTATTTGATTAGGTGCAAAACTATTTAAGAGTTTGGGAATGGTATATTCTGCGGTATCTAAAACAGCTGAATTAACTCCACCAACAGCATTTCCTACACCTGTTCTGAAACTATATCTTCCAGTTAATATTCCTGCTCTAGTTGGCGAGCACAATGGATTTGACCATGCATGGTTGAATAAAACTCCATTAGAGATTAAACTTCTAATATTTGGAATCTTTAAAGTATCTGCATGACTTTTATAAAACCCACAATATTCAGAACCCAAATCGTCGGCAATAATCAATACAACATTTCTTTGCGCATGTAAGCGCAAAGAAATGATTGAAATAAAAATGATTATTAGGAATAATTTATTTTTCATTTGGGGTCACTGCGTATCAGCGCAATTAATCGCGGTGGTATAAAAAAACACCGCGATAAATCGCGGTGATACATTAATGGGATAAAATAATCTTATTGGTTTTGGTTTGTTTTCCATCGGAAACACGAACCAAATATTCACCCGATTGCAATTGGCTTACATCAAAATATGATATGGTTGAACCTTGGTATAATTGTCCTGTTTGAATCAATTTTCCACTCATATCATACAATTCAACTTTTAAATCTTTTAATACCAATCCACTTTGTTGAATTGCGATTATTTCACTAGAGGGATTTGGAAAAATTGATATCTCAAGTTTATCTGCATTTACTAATTCCAATCCAGTAGCTGAGCCATTATAAAAACTTACAACTTCAGTAATTGATGTAACTTTAGCGGCAGATTTTACACCATAAAACGTTGGACCAACTGCATAAGGATATGCTGAATTCCAATTGGCATCAACAGTAGCAAAATAACAATAGATTCCATTTGGATATTCTGGTGTGATACAGAAACGACCATTGTGTTGATCTAAATAATCTGGTGTAGCAGCAGAAGTTGCAGTGTATTGATAATCTTCTCTAAAATAACCCAAAGGATAAGTTGTACTTACAGCAGGTCCATCAGTTACATCATTACCATTTGAATAGGTTGTTCTGGTAGTAATATTTCTAAGAGAATAACTCGATTTCATTCTAACAATTCCTCCTGTTCCATCAACATTTTTGTGAGCATAAGCACCATAAATTGGAAATCCATCATAAGCAAAACCAATTAAAGGAGAATGCTTTGTAGAATCTATTACATATAAACCATCAGCATCGTATAAATTACAAACTGTTGATATAACAGTTAAATCAAGTTTAAATGCACTTGGATTTTGGTGATGGTGATAATTACCCATGGCAGGATGTCCTTTTGCGCAATCGAAACCAGCTTTTTCAGCAATGATGGCATCACGGTTCCAAATACCATCTCCCATGCCACCTGATGGACCACCTGCAATAGTTCCAGTTGAATTTTTCCATGAAACACCATCTCTATAATCGAATAATGCAACACCATTAATGAAAATTCCGATATTACCTCCAGAAGTTGCTGTTGGTGTTCCTGTATTTTGAACAGGATTTAATGGGAATTTAAATATTGCATTCTGACTTGTGGTTAAAGATGGATTACCATCTTGAAAAGGACCTGTAACATAAGAAGGAACTCCATTAGCTCTAATGTAAACTGAATTCGCTGAATACAAAACAGTTTTCACATTAGCGGAATCTGCGTCTAAAATAGCAGTTGAATTATTCTTAACGTAATGGCGTCCTGTAATACCTGTGGTGTTTCTTAACCAAGATGTAATAGCAGGATTTGTTTGCGAAATACCCTGCAAAGCCGAGCATACTGCAATGAAAGCGATTCCTAATTTTTTCATATAGATATAGTTTATTTTTAGATTTCAGATTACTTTTTACCAAGATAATAAAATCCATTAGACTATGATTCAGGTCAATTCCTTCGAAAAAATAAAAAGTTTTCTATTCTTATGAATTTGTTAAATAAAGAAACAAAATCACAAAAAAGCCTGAAGCATATAAAAACGCTTCAGGCCTATTTTATAAAACGAGTTTTAAAATATTATGATTTTGCTTGTGCATCCACCACAGCAATAGTAACCATATTTACAATTTCACGAATACTGCTTCCCAATTGAAGTACATGAGCAGATTTTTTTAATCCCAATAAAACAGGACCGACTGCTTCTGCCGCTCCTAATTCTTGTAACATTTTATAAGTAATGTTTCCACTTGACAAAGAAGGGAAAATCAAAGTATTTACCGGCTCACCATTTAACTCACTAAATGGAAAATTCTCGTTTAGTAATTTTTGGTTTAAAGCAATGTTTGCTTGAATTTCACCATCAACAACCATGTAAGGAAATTCTTTTTTCAAACGCTCTCTTACAGCCGACATTTTGCTTGGAACATCACCAGATGCCGAGCCAAAATTACTGTATGATAATAATGCCATTCTTGGATTTCTATTGAACTTCTTTACTGCATTGTGCGCCAATTTAGAGATATCAACTAGTTCATCTACACTTGGAACTGGATTAACAGTACAATCAGCAAAAAACAAAGTACCTTTTTTACTTAGCATAATGTACATTCCAGCAACCACAGAGGTATTTTCTTCCTTACCTAAAATTTGAAGTGCTGGTCGTATTGTCGAAGGATAATTTTTTGTTAAACCAGAAATCATTGCATCAGCTTCACCCATTTCAACCATCATAGGAGCAAAATAATGTCTGTCGCGCATGAGCTTTTTTGCTTCGTGTAAACTCATTCCTCTACGCTGTCTTTTTTTGTATAAAATCTCAGCAAAAGAATTACGTTTAACTTCCTCTTCCATTGGATCGATGATTTGAACATCAACCAAATTAATTTGATTTTCCTCTATTATTTGTTGGATTTTCGCTTTATTTCCTAATAAAATTGGAATAGCAATTCCGTCATCTTTAACAATTTGTGCAGCTCTGAGAATTTTGTAATTATCGGCTTCACTAAATACCACACGTTTTGGATTTTGTTTGGCCTTATCTGATAATGCTCTAATAAAATTATTTTCTCTTCCTAAACGATTTAATAATTGGTTATGATAAGCTTCCCAATCAGTAATAGGATTTTTAGCAACTCCCGATTCCATAGCTGCTTTTGCAACAGCAGGAGAAACTGTAGTTATTAAACGAGGGTCGATTGGTTTTGGAATGATATAGGTTTTACCAAAAGTTACATTCTTTTCATCATAAGCTAAAAGTACAATTTCTGGAACAGGTTCTTTTGCCAAATTAGCCAAAGCATAAACCGCAGCTAATTTCATTTCTTCTGTAATTTTAGATGCTCTAACATCTAAAGCACCTCTGAAAATATAAGGAAAACCTAAAACATTATTTACTTGATTAGGATGGTCACTTCTTCCTGTACACATAATAATATCAGGACGAGAAGCCATAGCCAACTCATAAGAAATTTCGGGATTAGGATTAGCCAAAGCAAAAACTACACAATCCTTATTCATCGTTCTGAGCATATCGGGAGTAACAACATCAGCCTTAGATAAACCAACAAAAACATCTGCATTTATCATTGCATCTTGTAATGTTTTGATATCTCTTGAAGTAGCAAATTGTTGTTTATTCGCATCTAAATTCGGATTGTCTTTTCTGATAACACCTTTGCTATCACACATCACCAAATTTTCAGGTTTAACACCCAAAGCCAGCATAATTTTAGCACAACTAATTGCAGATGCACCAGCACCATTGTATACTACTTGAACATCTTCAATCTTTTTTCCAACAACAAGCAAAGCATTTAATAAAGCAGCACCAGTAATAATTGCAGTACCATGTTGGTCATCATGCATAATTGGAATATCCAATTCTTCTTTCAAACGTTTTTCAATTTCAAAACATTCAGGAGCTTTGATATCTTCAAGATTAATACCACCAAAAGTACAAGCTATATTTTTTACAGTTTGAATGAATTCTTCGGTATCCTTTGTATTGATTTCAATATCAAAAACGTCGATATCAGCAAAGATTTTAAAGAGAACACCCTTACCTTCCATTACAGGTTTTGAAGCTTCGGGACCAATATCACCCAAACCTAAAACGGCGGTTCCATTTGAAATTACGGCTACTAAATTCCCTTTAGCAGTGTATTTGTAAACATCCTCCGGTTTTTCTGCAATAGCCAAACAAGGTTCTGCAACACCAGGTGAATAAGCTAAACTTAAATCTCTTTTAGTATTGGTAGGTTTTGTAGAAACAACAGCAATTTTCCCCGGTCTTCCTTTGCTGTGGTAACTTAAAGAATCTTCTTTTAATGAACTCATTATCAATATTTTTTATGTTCGATTAACGAACTACTTATACATGCATATTAATTGAAAATCCTAATTAAAACAAAGTCATAACTCAATTAAAAATTGTGATTTTTGTTAATCAGGACAAAAACTAAAACCTAAAAATTAGGTCTGATACTCATTTCTGAATAGTAATCTAGAATATGGTTTACAGCATCCTCTGCAGTATCAACAACCTTAAAAAGAAACATATCTTCAGGATTGATATTTTTCTCCTTTTCACACATCGTATTTTGTATCCAATCTAATAAGCCACCCCAGAATTCACTTCCAACAAGCACAACCGGAAAGCGAGCAACCTTATGGGTTTGAATTAGCGTTAAAGATTCGAATAATTCATCAAGTGTACCAAATCCACCAGGCATTGCAATAAAGCCCTGAGCATACTTAACGAACATCACTTTTCTTACAAAAAAGTAATCAAAATTGATGTTTTTATCATAATCGATATAACGGTTATGAAACTGTTCAAAAGGCAATTCAATATTTAATCCAACTGATTTTCCTCCGGCCTCAAATGCACCTTTATTACCGGCTTCCATAATACCTGGTCCACCACCTGTTATAACTCCAAAACCGGCAGCAACAAGTTTTCTGCCAATTTCTTCAGCCAATAAGTAATACTTGTTATCGTTTTTTGTACGAGCTGAACCAAAAACTGAAACACAAGGACCAATTTTACTCATTTTCTCAAAGCCTTCAACAAACTCTGCCATAATTTTGAAAGTAGCCCAGCTATCACTCACTTTAATTTCAGGCCAATCCTTTTTTTGAAAAGCTCTTTTAATTCTTTCTTCTTCTGTCATACAATTTAATTTACACACAAATGGGCACCCGAGATGCCCATTCACATTTATAAAAATATAAAAATTACGCCAATAATGACTTTAATAAAGCAGAAATAATTTTTCCATCAGCTCTACCTGCGAAAGCTTTCATGGCAAGTGGCATTACTTTTCCAAAATCTGCAGCAGAAACAGCACCCGCATCGGCAAGTAATTGTTTCAATTCAACAGTAATTTCTTCTTCAGTTAATTGCTTTGGAAGGTATTTTTCAATTACAGCAAGTTCTTCTGCTTCTGTTTTTGCTAAATCTTCTCTTTTATTTTGAAGGTAAATATCCAAAGATTCTTTACGTTGCTTGGCAAGTTTCTGGAAAATCTTAATTGCTTGTTCATCTTCAACAACACCATTTGCACCAGCTTCAGAACCTGCTAGTAATAATGCTGATTTAAGTCCTCTTAAAGCTCTTAAACTTACTTCATCTTTTGCTTTCATTGCCGTTATGATATCGGCATTTACCTGCGTTTGTAAACTCATATTCTCTTACTCTAATCTTTTATAAAATCAAATCAACAAAATATTTGAATGAATTCAAATACTTACTTTTTCTTAGGAATAAACTTAGAACCTTTACCCAAAAAGAAACTAAAAGTATCACTTCTTAAACCTAATCTTAATGTTTCTAAAGGAATGATATCGTTTGGAGCAATATTTCCAAGGTTAACATTAGCACCAACTAATTTAATAAAATAAGTTTGTTGTGCTTTTTGTGGTGCCTCCCAGATAATATTTTCTTCAGGGATTTTTGTCAGAATTTCCTGAACTAAACCTTCACGAACTTCTCCGCTACTCCTGTAAACACCAACATTTCCAGCTTCTCTTGCTTCTGCAATTACTTTCCAAGCACCGGCTTGAAGTTCACTTTGCATCAATTCAATCCATTGGTAAGGAGGAATAATTTTCTCAACATCTTTACTTCCAACTTCAGATAAAACTGTTACATATTGACTTAATTTATCGATATAATCCAATTTTAAATCATGTGGTAATTCAATGGAACCATCAGAAATTTCTGCATGATTCATTCCATATTTATCTAAAACCTTGATATAATCTTCAAACTGATTTCTTACCAAATAAGCCTCAAATAAAGTACCACCAAAATAAACTATCATTCCATTATCCTGGTAAAGTTTAATCTTTTCTTGAAGACGAGGAGTAACATAAGATGTTCCGAATCCTAATTTAACAATGTCGGTATATTCTCCACTAGCAGCAATTAAATCTTCAGCCTCACGGATACTTAAACCTTTATCCATTACCATAGTTATACCCTTGTTTCTAGGTTTTTCCGGACGCTCAGGAATATGTTTTAACTTAAAATTCTTCATCTTATTTTATAATTAACTTGGCGAAAATAAATTCTTTTTCATGTAATATCTTTGTTTTCATCCTGATTTTACGCATTAATTGAGGTGAATATGGACTATTAAATTTAAATTTCATTAAATTGAACTTAATAATCAGTTAAGTGTATAAATAAAAAAAAAAAATTATTACTTGTTCTATTATTAGCACCAGTTTCTGCTTTTTGCTTAAATAGTCCAACAGGCACTTCAACTGAAGTAATGTTAAGTTATGGACTAATTATTGGATTATGCTTATTGATTTTAGGCATTTCGAATTCAATAAAATGGATTAAAATCAAACTTAAAAACAGGATTAAAGTTCCTCACGAAATGCCTCAATTGCCAGAGTAATTTCGTGGACTTTAGCCAATTCCGGTTTAATTTCGAACATCAGAAAATGGTCGGCATGGTTTAAAGTAAGTGCAGTTTCCAAATGAGATAAAGCTTCTTTAATTTTCAAATCTTCAAAAAGATAAACTACCATTCTATAATGATATTGATGACAGAAATTATCATAAGAAATAGCTTTTTCTAAAAGAGAAATTGCAGCATGAATATCGTTGTCTGAGTATTTTACGAAACTCCAGTCCATCCAAGCTTCCATTAAACCCGGATCCATTTCTGTAATTTTTAAATAAATGGCTTCTGCTTCCTTTTTATAACCCATTCTAAACTCACATTCGGCCAAAACGAGCAAATACTCAGGATTTTCAGGTTCCAATAAAATTGCCCTTTTAAAGTATTGAAGCGCTTCCTTATTTAGTCCGTCTTTGTCATAAGTTAGTCCAACACCAAACCAGGCCTCAGCAACATTAGGATTTAATTTTGCGGCCTTTTTATAATATTCACGGGCTTCTTCATTCCTATTTAATCGCTCACAACAACCGCCCATATTACAAAAAGTAATACTATCCCCACCTTCCATTTTCACTACATCAAGGTATTCAGCCAAAGCTTCTTCAAATCTGTCTAACTCAACAAGTGAATTGGCTTTATTGAATTTAGCTACTGAATAATCTTCATCAATCACTAAACAAAAATCAAAAGCCTCAATAGCCTTTTCATTCTTATTCATTTTGCTATACATCACACCTAAATTATACCAGGCAGATGAATTATATGGCTCTTGGTCGATAAGTTTATTCAACAATGCAACTGCTTTTGGATATTGCCCTGTTAAATCATAACAACTTGCAGCTTCATAATAAGCCTGATCTAGTTCTGGCTCAAGTATTATGATCTCTTCGAAATATTCTGATGCTTTTCCAAAATGGTCATAATCCTGATAAACATATGCAATTTCAAATAACATGTCTATTTTGTCATCACCATGTATAAGCGCTTTTTGAAACCAATCTTCAGCTTCAGGCAATTCATTTAAAGCCAAATATACTTCTCCTTTTAAAAACAAAATTTCGGGATTAAAAGGCTCGTACAATTCGGCTCTCTCAAGCTCCTCTCTTGCTTCTTCAAATCTTTCCAAGTAAACAAAAACTTCTGCCATTTTAATCCAAAATCCAACATGATTTGGATAGAGTTCCAAGCCAAAATTTACTACATCCTGAGCTTTTTTATACTTCTCATGAGCAATATAATAATCTGCAATTGCCTCTATTGCTTCAGCCTCAAAATAGTCTTTGGACTTATTTCTTAGCATCTTCTCATATCGCTGCACTAAATTGGCAGTTTCTTCTCCTAAAAAATCGTTTCCATCCATTGACCACATATTAATATTTCAAAAATAATCCTACAAACCTGATGAGCGGTATCGGAAGTGTTAAATTTTTTTATAATTTTTGAACTTTACGTTAACAGAAATTATTGCAAAATGAAATTAAATTCCTTATTACTACTACTAACTTTGTATACGACCTCTGTAGTATCACAAACTTTGCCAAAAAAGCAAAATCAGGCAAAGTGGCAGCAACATGTAGACTATTCTATACAAGTTGAATTGGATACCACCAACCGCAGTTTAAAAGGATTTGAGCAATTCATTTACACCAATAATTCGCCTGAAATCATTTATGAATTTTATCTGCATTTATGGCCGAATGCTTACAAAGACAAAAAAACACCATTGGTAAAACAACAATTAGAAAATGGTGTAACTGATTTATATTTTGCTAAAGAGGAAATGCATGGCTGGATAGATTCTTTAAAACCTCAAATAAATGGAATTCCAGTTGAATTACTCTTTGAAAAAGAACTAGATTATGCCAGAATTAGGCTTCCTCAAGCGCTTTTACCCGGGCAAAAACTCACATTTACCACTCCATTTGTAGTCAAATTACCTGGTAAAATCTACAGTCGTGCTGGCGTAGAAAACGGAATTTACTGCATTAGTCAGTGGTACCCAAAACCAGCAGTTTATGATGCAAATGGCTGGAATCCAATGTCGTACTTAGACCAAGGAGAGTTTTATAGTGAATTTGGAAGATTTGAAGTTGAAATAGAAGTACCTAAAGATTATGTACTAGCTGCTACTGGAAACCTTCAAAATCCGGAAGAATTAAGTTGGTGGAAAGAGAAAGTTGAAAACCCTAAAGTTGGAAATCCTGCAGTTGGAAACACCAAAAAACTTCTGTTTATCCAAGATAGCGTTCATGATTTTGCCTGGTTTTGCGGAAAAAACTTCCTGATTAATAAAAGTGAAGTGAAATTAAATTCAGGTAAAATAGTTGATACCTGGCTTTTAAGTGAAAATCAGGATAAAGAAAAAAGAAAAAAAGGGGTTGAATATATTAATGATGCAATTGACTTTTATAGCAAAAAAGTAGGTGAATATCCTTATTCACATGCTACAGTTGTAATTACTCCGCTTGAATCCGGAGGCGGAATGGAATACCCAACCATTACAAATTGTCAGAGTATTGATAAAACAACTATTATTCATGAAGTTGGACATAATTGGTTTTATGGCATTTTAGGTTCGAATGAAAGAGATTACCCTTGGATGGACGAAAGTTTAAATACTTATTATGAAAACAGATTATCGAGAGATGGTAAAAAAAATGAGGATGGAATAGCGAGTATAGGTGGACTAAAATTTGGCATAAAGGATATTGATCAAGCTAAATTAACATATGAAATCGGGGCAAGAAAAAATAAAGACCAAGCAGGAAATCTGAATAGCACAGTTTATACAGATGCAAATTATGGAGGAATAATCTATTCAAAAAATCCGCTTGCATTCAGTTACTTACAATCGTATTTAGGGACAAAAGTATTTGATGAAATGATGCAATCGTACTATGAAAAATGGAAATTCAAACATCCGCTTCCGCAAGACTTTATCAACCATGCAAATAGGTTTACTGGAAAAGATTTATCCTGGTTTTTTGATGATGTTTTAGGTAGTGAAAAGAAACAAGATATTAAACTTAGTAAAATCAAAAACGGTTTGAAATTCAATAATATCGGTTCATTAAAAGGGCCTGTTCCAATCAGTATGTTTATTGGAGATAGTTTAATTGAAACTAAATGGTTTGAAGCTAATGCAGCTAATAAAGTAAGTTTTGAATCATTCGAAAACCATAGTAAAATCAGTGAGATTGATAAGAAAAACCTAATCTTTAGAATAGCATTTAGAGAGGCTCCTTTAGAATTATATCAAGCAAATAATTTTGTTAGAACAAATTCATTATTCTCAGGCACTCCATGGAAAATTAAACCTATTTTAGGTTTAGAAAGTCCTAAAATGAAAAAAACATTTATTACACCTATATATGCCTGGAATAACTACAATAAAAGTATGTTGGGCTTAGGATTTTATAATAGTATAATTCCTCAAGCAAAAAATGAATATGTTTTTACTCCATTGTATAGCTTCGAAACAAAAGATTTAAATGGATATGCTCAATATTGGCATAACTTTTACCCACTTCAATCTAAAATTAAAAGTATACAGGTTGGTGCCAAATATGCCCGATTTGGAAACAGAGCCTATTTTAATAAAACCGTAAATGATTCAAATTCATACGTAAACAATGAAGACGGTACTTATGAAAAATTTGAGCCATTTGTGAGATTTCAATTGAAACCCAAAAATCCTCGTTCAAATATTGAGCAAAGTGTAACATTAAGATATGTGATGGTTAATGAACAAAAAGTTGGGAGTTCATTTTTCAGTGATTTTAAAAACCATAGAGGAATATTTAATATCAATTACCAATATGAAAGAAATTACAAATTGTATCCAATCAATGCACAAATTGATTATCAATCGGGATTAAAAAACAGTGAAATAAACAGATTAGCTATAACAGTAGAACAAGGATTATTGTATAAAGACGGTAAGAAAAAAGCAAGTTTAAGATTGTTTGGTGGCATGTTCTTTAAACAATTCGAAGGAGCTGGAAATTCTGTAAATGAACTAAACCAACAAAGAAGTTTCTTTAACCTGGGTGGTACAGCAGGAGAAAATGATTATTTATACGACCAAACCATGTTTGCCAGATCTGAATATCCGGGTTCAAGCTCGGTTTATGCAAATCAAATTATTATGAGAGATGCAGGATTCCGTAATTTTGCGAATGTTGGTAATACCGATAAATGGATTGTTGCAGCAAATTTCACTATTCCGATTCCAAAAATTCCAATACCAATTGGCTTTTATTACGATATAAATTATAGTCCTGTAAATACTTTTAATACTAGTACTTCCAAAAATGAGTATGTAAATCAAACAACCTATTCCGGAGGCATATACTTCCAAGTTTACAAAGACATTTTCAGAATTTATTTCCCATTTGAATTTGCTAGTAGTGAAGAAGTAAAATCGTATTGGGAAGCAAATGGACAAACCGGCTTTTTTCAGAGGACAAGCTTTAATTTAAATTTAAATGCCTTAAATCCGCTTAAAGCAATTAGAAATTTCAAATTATAAGGTAATCAGTTTGAATTTTGTAATTTTGTAATTCAATTAAGATTGTAGTTCCGAAATTAAATTACAGTTGAACTGAAGTTCAAATCAAATTATCAATGTCAATAATTAGACTTCCATTGCATTTTGAAGGCTCACAAGGTGAAAAGACCTTGTATTGTCTATTTGATTCTGGAGCCACTTTTTCATGTATTAGTGATGATGCTATTCAAAACCTTGAACAGCTTATTAAATTAAGGAAACCCTTAGAAATTGGAACAGCGGCGGCAGGTCATTATTTAAAAATTACGCATAGTACAAGGTTAGATTTTTACTACAATGATATCCGACTTTCAGATGAATTTATGGTGATTCCAGGTTTATCGGAAGATGTAATTCTTGGTGTAAACACTTTTCAAAAGTGGAGAATAAAGCTTGATTTTGAGCACGATACAGTAATCATTGACCCTAAAGTAGCCAAAGCAATTTTAAAATAAATTTACCTAGGGAGGAGTAATCCCTTAAACATTTTTTATATGAGTACAGCACAAAGTTTCTCGACAGATTTTTTAAAAACATTGGGCATTGAAGCCCATAATCATGGCACATCCACTGGTCAAAACCATTTTTCTTCTGCCAATGCAGAAAAAAGAGAAATATATAGTCCGGTTGATGGAAAATTAATTGGAACAGTTTCTTTTACTACTGAAGAAGAATACAAAACTGTAATTGCAAAAGCAGAAGAAGCTTTTGTTATTTGGAGAAAAATGCCTTCACCAAAAAGAGGAGAGATTGTTCGACAGTACGGCAATTTACTTAGAGAATACAAAGAACCTCTTGGCAAATTGGTAAGTTATGAAATGGGAAAAAGCTTACAAGAAGGTTTAGGTGAAGTTCAGGAAATGATTGATATATGCGATTTAGCTGTTGGAATGAGTCGTCAATTGAATGGATTAACCATGCACTCTGAAAGACCAAATCACCGAATGTATGAACAATACCATCCATTAGGAATTGTTGGAATCATTTCAGCTTTTAATTTCCCGGTTGCCGTATGGAGCTGGAATAGCATGATTGCTGCTGTTTGCGGAGATGTTTGTATTTGGAAGCCATCAGAAAAAACACCTTTATCTGCAGTTGCATGTCAGAATTTAATGGCCAAAATTTTAAAAGAAAACAACTTACCAGAAGGTTTATTCTCTTTAATCAATGGTGATTTTAAAGTAGGTGAATGGATGAGCCATGATGAAAGAATTCCTCTTGTTTCGGCTACTGGCTCTACACGAATGGGAAAAGCTGTTGGTACTGCATTGGCACAAAGATTTGGAAAAGCATTATTAGAACTAGGAGGCAACAATGCCATTATCTTGAGTGAAAATGCTAATTTGGATTTAGCGATGATTGGTGTTGTTTTTGGAGCTGTTGGAACAGCTGGTCAACGTTGCACAACCACAAGAAGACTAATTATTCACGAAAGTTTATATGAGCAAGTGAAAGAAAAATTAGTGAAAGCCTATGGTCAATTAACTATTGGTAACCCATTAACCGGAAATTTAGTTGGACCCCTTATCGATAAAGCAGCAGTAAATGCTTATTTAAATGCTATCGAACAAGTAAAAGCTGAAGGAGGAAATGTTCTTTGTGGTGCTGAGGTTTTAAGTGGTGAAGGTTATGAATCGGGATGTTATGTAAAACCAACAATTTGTGAAGCTGATAATTCATTTAAAATTGTACAAGCCGAAACATTTGCTCCTATTCTTTATATCATGAAATTTAAAACAATTGATGAAGCAATTGCTTTACAAAATGGCGTAAAACAAGGTTTAAGTTCAAGTATTTTCACAAACAATATGCAGGAATCTGAGCAATTCTTAAGTGCTTGGGGAAGCGATTGTGGAATTGCAAACGTAAATATTGGAACCAGTGGTGCTGAAATCGGCGGTGCTTTCGGAGGAGAAAAAGAAACAGGTGGTGGAAGAGAAAGTGGAAGTGATTCGTGGAAAGCATATATGAGAAGACAAACAAATACCCTTAACTACGGAAAAGAACTTCCGTTGGCACAAGGAATAAAATTTGATATATAATCAACTGCTATAAATGACAAAGCCCTTCAAATATTTGGAGGGCTTTGTTTTTTAAAAATTATTACGACTTGCTAATCAGTAACTTAATAATTATGCCATTTTATAATCTTTACTAAAAATTCATTTGGTACAAAGTTTGAAACAATCATTCATTATGATGAACACTAAAACCTTTTTCTTATCGGCATTTATCCTCTTCAGCCTGCCACAATATGCAGGTTTAGCCGAATTACCAAAAAGAAGGGGTGACGACACCAACTCATTTTCTAAAGTAGAAAACAATGCTTTTACTTATGGAGAAAAATTGGAGTACAGAATGCACTATGGACCATTTAATGCAGGTTATGCTACATTAGAAATTATGCCTGATGCGGTTATAATCAATGGAAGAAGAACCATGAATGTTAAATGTTCTGCTCGTTCATCAAGAACTATTGATGCTTTATACAATAAAGTTAGAAATGATTACGAAAGTTTTATTGATGAAGAAGCCTTAATTCCTTTGAAATACACCAAAAAAATTGAAGAAGGAAAGTATAAAGACTCTGACTTTGCTATGTTTGATCATGTAAACAGAAAAATCAACTCAAAAAAAGGAAGTATTGTTGAAACTCCATACAAGGTTCAGGATTTGGTTTCTGTTTATTATTGGTCGAGATTATGGGATGTTAGAGATGCCAAAATTGGTGATACCTACCCTACTGAGTTTTATATGGATGGAAAAGTTTACAATTACAATATCAAATACTTAGGTAAAGAAGTTGTAAAAGTAGATGCTGGTAAATTCAATGCAATTAAAATCAGACCTCAGGTAAAAACCGGTGAACTTTTCAAATCTGATGATGCTTTAACCATTTGGGTTTCTGATGATGAAAACCATATGGTAATTAAAGTTGAATCTGAAATTTTCATTGGTTCGGTTGCACTTTCATTAACCAATTATAAAAACACTAAAAATTTGGTGAGATCAAAAATCAAGTAAAAAACGATTTTACCTATAAAATCAAATCTAAAACTCAAAAAAGGCAGCTTCATTCTAGGAGTTGCCTTTTTTTATTTTAGAATTCAAACTAATAATGCAAAACCTTGTATTAATTTGTATGATGAAGAAATTCATAGAAAACAAAACACTTTTATTTAGCAGCATTGCCATTTTATTTTATTCTATTGGCTTGGTAGGAATGATTCTGAATCCGGAATTTTCAGCTTTAAGTCCTTTAAATCTTTTACTGGCACTTGTTTTATTAGTATTATCAATCCCCGAAAAGAACAATTTTACCTACTTAAGTTTGGCCTTCATTTTTGTGGCATCTTATATACTCGAAAATGTTGGAGTAAATAGTGGTGTATTATTCGGGAATTATAAATATGGTGAAGCATTAGGTCCAAAATTAATGGAAACGCCAATCCTTATAGGAGTAAATTGGATAATTGTAAGTTATACATCTGTAGTTAGTGCCAATTATTTTGCTGAAAAATTAAAGTTGAAGTTGAATCAATATTCCGGAGCTGCAATTGCGGCACTATTAATGGTAATTACTGATATTCCAATTGAACTTTTATGTAGTAGGTTGGATTTTTGGTATTGGCAAAACAACCAAATACCATTACAAAATTTTACTGCTTGGTTCTTTTTTGGATATATCTTCTGTTTTTGGCTGATTCAAAATAAATTACAACAAAAAAATGTGTTTGCAATCAGGCTCTATTTCATACAAATTGTCTTTTTTGTTTTGCTTAATTTTTTTATGAAATAAACATTTTTAAAAAAACGAGGTTTATAGATTATGGCATTAAATATTGGTATCGTAGTTTTTACATTTATTTTCATGGAATTCATGGCTTGGTTCACACATAAGTATGTGATGCATGGTTTATTGTGGTATTTACACAAAGATCATCACCAAGTAGAACCAGGATTCTTTGAAAAAAATGATGCATT
Source organism: Bacteroidota bacterium (assembly GCA_027487625.1). Taxonomy (GTDB): domain Bacteria; phylum Bacteroidota; class Bacteroidia; order UKL13-3; family UKL13-3; genus CAISCU01. The sequence goes on along the minus strand of JAIYDG010000708.1, from coordinate 4,052 downwards.
CTTTTTAATTTTCGCAGTACCCAGTGCATATTGTTATGTTACAGGATTATTGTATGATGATTTCAGGTTATATATTGGAATTGGAATATCTGCCTATGGATTAGCTTATTTTATTGTGCATGAAATCATTATACACCAAAGATTTAAATTGTTTACACATATGAATAATCGTTATGTAAAGGCAATTAGAAGAGCACATAAAATTCACCACAAACATTTGGGAAAAGAAGAAGGTGAGAATTTCGGAATGTTAATTGTGCCATTCAAGTACTGGGAAAACCCAAACCAAAGCAAATAGTATGTCGTTATATGCCTGGTTAATGCTACTTTCATTTATAGGACCATTTGCACTATCCTTTGACAAAAAAGTTGCTTTTTATAAATTTTGGCCAGGATTGTTTCTGGGTATTTTAATCAATGCAATATTATTTATTGGTTGGGATTACTGGTTTACAATAAGTGGAGTTTGGAGCTTTAGCACTACTTATACTTACAGTTTACGTTTATTGGAATTACCTATTGAAGAGTGGTCATTCTTCTTAGTTGTTCCCTATGCAAGTGTTTTCATCTATGCTTGTTTAAAGGCTTATTTTAAACCCGGTTTATTTAAAGAATTAAGTAATGCAATTAGCATTATTTTTATGCTGATTTGTGTTTTATGGATATTTCTTTTCCATGAGAAAACTTATACATTGGTAAATTCAAGCATAGCATTATTTGTATTAGCTCTGCATCATTTTTATCTAAAACGAGATTGGATGATGTGGTTTTGGTTTGCTTATTTTGTGCACCTAATTCCATTTTTTATTATAAACGGGGTACTTACCGGTGCTGTAACTCCAGAACCAGTAGTATTTTACAATTCAACGGAAATTATAGGTTTAAGGTTAGTTACCATACCAATTGAAGACAGTATATATGCATTAAGTTGTTTGTTAATTCCAATATCAATTATGGAATGGTGGAATGAAAAAAAGCTTAATAATTCAAGAAAATAGAGGAAAGGAGAAAACTTCATGTAAAGTTCATTTTTTTATTTCTCCTTAAAAGTTAATTTAGCACCGATAAAATTTAAAACCTTAGAAATGAATTTTCCAGAAAATCTGTATTACACCAAAGATCACGAGTGGGTTCGTGTAGAAGGTGAAGTTGCTTACATCGGAATTACCGATTTCGCTCAAAAAGAATTAGGTGATATTGTTTATGTTGATATTTCATCAATTGGACAATCAATTGCCCAACATGATGTTTTTGGAACAGTTGAAGCTGTGAAAACAGTTAGTGACTTGTTTATGCCAATCACTGGTGAAGTATTAGAATTTAACTTTAATATAGATAAGTCACCTGAGTTAGTAAACTCTGACGCATATGGTGAAGGTTGGATGATTAAATGCAGTATAGCAAACGCTTCTGAACTAGATGGTTTAATGAAAGCTGATGCTTACAAAACTTTAGTAAACGCTTAGTACTAACGATAAAAAAAAGCCTCGCATTTTCATGCGAGGCTTTTTTTATGCCAAAACCGTAAGTTTTGCAATATCAAAAATCTCTAACATGATTTCTTTAGTAAGAGGTTTTACAAAAAATCCCGTTAGCAAAGGGTGTTCCAAAGCCTTTCTCTGATCTGCAGGATCGAGTGATGAAGTTAACATAAAAATTGGGAATTTTCCGGCAATACTCTTATACTTATCAAGAAATTCCCATCCATTTAAACGTGGCATATTGATGTCTAACAGCATTAAATCAAACTTTTGCTCGTCTTTGCTTAAAAACTCTAAAGCTTCAGAAGGATCTAAAAAATTTACTGATTCAAAACTAATCCCTAATTTTTTAATCAGTCTCTCGTTGGCAATGTTGTTGATGTAATCATCATCAACTTGAATGATTCTTATAGTCATTGAAGTAATCGGGTTTAATTGTTATATTCTGATTAAGTTCCTTTAAAATTTGGTCTAGTTGATGCGTAGATTCATTTAAAAATTCTACAAGTTGTGCATCCTCTGGATTAAGCATATCATCACTTTTTATAAGGCTGCTTAAAGAGATGATATTAGCAATAGGCCTACGTAAAATATGAGAAATGGTAAATGCATACTCTTCAAGTCGTTTGTTCTGGTCTAACATCAATTTCTCGGTAGCTTTACGCTTAGTAATTTCGTTGCTTAAACAAACTGCAGCAATTACACGGTGATTTTCATCATACAGAGGAAATACATTCAATTCAAAGAATATTTTTCTTCTTGAGGTACTCCAAGTATTTTCCGGAACATTAAAATCGAGTTCCATTTCTAGATTTTTATTTAATCCTTTTAAGTAAACATCTTTAAATAGAATATCTAATCCATTTAAAACCATAAAAGCATCATGAAAAACATTTAGGAAAGTCACATCAGTTTGGGCTTCCGGTTTTTTAATTCCAAGAATATCTTTCATAGATTCATTCATCAGAATCATATTACCAAGCTCATCAAACAACTGAAAGCCAATCGGCATATTAGTTAAAACACCATTTAAAAGTGCTTCATTTTCTTGTCTTCGGCGTTCAAATATTTTCTTTTTCGAAATATCCTTAGCCATAATAGTTGCCCCATAAACATTACCATTTGGCAACTTCATTGGATTTAAAGTATACTCCCAAAAAACAGAGCTTTCACCTTTATCAACTAATTGTTCTTCAAAAACAACTTGTTCTCCGATTAAAACTTTATCGTAAAGTGTTTTCCAAAAATCATACTCCTTTTCTGAGCTGATATGTTCTAATACATTGACTCCGGGTTTTAGTAAAACTCCTGTTTTGTGCTGAAAGGTTATAGAAAAGGCAGTATTTCCGTTTAGAAATTTGTATTTGGTATCAATAGCCCAAATGAGTGCATTTGTATTTTCTATTAAGGTTTTTAGATTCAACTGAGATTGTTCTAATTCTCTATTTCTTACGGTTAATTCAATATGTGCTTTTTGTAAAAATCTCAACGCTGAATAAAACAATGCTGTAAAACCAATCCCCGGTATAACTAACATTAAAATTGTTTCAAATTCAACCCCCTTTTTGTATTCACTAAATCCACTTAATAAAATAAAGCAAATCATATAAAAAAACGATTGCCATTTATTTCTAATGAGAAAGAATGAATAAAATACCAAAGAAATTGTATACCCGGCAAATGTAACCTTTAAGCCTCCGAAGCTATTGCTGTACATCATTAAAGCAAACAAAGCCGGAATAAGCCAAACGTATAGATTTCTGCGTGAAACTCTTGATAAGAAATAAACAAATACATGAAGTGAGGATTGCAATAAAGCCAAATAAAATAAATTACCCTCAGCTCCCGTTTGAAAAAGCATGAAAAGAAAAACCATCACTTCAACCAAAATCAAGCTTTTGCTCACCGACTTAAAGAAGGGGGTTTCTGAAAAGGTAAAAAAATCTGAACTCAACTGCTTAAATAATTATTACGCAATTTATATAAAAAAAATTACGCTTTACATACAGTTAAACAAAAAATACTACCACTTTTTAAATATAATCCACACTCCAAAAGCTATAAATGCAAATCCAACAAGGTGATTCCAAGACAATTTTTCTTTAAAAAAAAGAATGTTAACCAATAAAAATACCCCTAAAGAAAGGCATTCCTGGATTGTTTTAAGTTCAATCATGCTGAAAGGGCCACCATTTTGGACATATCCCAAACGATTCGCAGGCACTTGCAGAACATATTCAAAAAGTGCTATTCCCCAACTAAGAAGAATCAATACAGGCAGGGGTTCCGACTTAATCCAACCCCATTTTTGGAACTACAAATGTCCATACCAAGCGAAGTTCATGAATAGATTGGACATCACTAAAAGCAACAATGTGTAAAAACCCTTTAACATAATTTTGAAGATTAATTCAGTTTAGAAGGCAAAAGTCATAATTTTGTGCCGCATATATAGAATCAAAATGAAGGAAATTATCGCGAAAATTAAAAACGAACTGAGCAAAGAAGCATACAGTCAGGAAACAGTAGTAAGCCAATTAAAGGAACTACGCGAGTATTTCAAAAGCAATT
>JAIYDG010000058.1 GCA_027487625.1 Bacteroidota bacterium | reverse complement strand
CTTTTGGATATTTGGGCAAGGTGCTTGGCAGAGGTGAGTACGTAAACACACATCGGACGATATTTTACCGAAATGCATGTTGGATACCTTTGATTTTTGTGTCTTGGCAAGCGCAATTGCATACATAAACGGCGTGGAGCGACTGTAGAGAAGTGCGAGTAAGACCATGGAGAGTGTTGATGAGTATCAAGTCCCTTTATGAACAAGTATACACTAAGGCCGTAAAATCATGTGCTGTATTTCGCTATTCGAGTGGTTTGATAAGCGCACTGAGAAATCGGGTCACCTGTGCTCCGGGAACATCGATGATATTATTTTTGACAGCAGAGCAGTCTTTCGAGTCTTGATGACAAGAGGCATCCAAACATCAACATCGTCTTCGGTGCTTTCCGGCATGATTGCACGAACGAATCCCTTTGGCATCGAAGGAACGTATAGTTACAGCAGGTCATATGCATGAATAAATACATATGAAGAAAAAAAAAACGATTGACAGCATTTTTGGACCAAACAATCAAAGTCCTTACAATGTCTGCGCCAAACTGGTTGCTGGACTCTGGATAAGTAATGCAAGTATAGTCTTCCTTCTCTGCTTCAAACTCTGGACGAATTGATGAACAGTTATAAGGCGAAGTAAACCGGTTTAAACGCGGTACAACAGTGATGAAGTTACACATCATATTCTGGATTATAGAAATGTAGGAAATGATTGTAAAGACACAAAAGTTGTGTACCTGCAATTGTAATTCCTAATGCGAGTGGTGTGTTGCTTTGCCACTCTGAGAGGAGCGCAAAATCAGTAACCTCATCATCATATTCTCCGCCACCGGCCTAGAAAGAATGATGAGGTTATGCATTTGCTGATGTTGAAAAATATGTGAATTAAGAAGGATTAATCGATGCATTGTGTTATGACCTTGAATGGTATTGCATTGATACTTACAATTTGTTCTCCAGTCAACGAAGAGACTCGCATCCTGCCATAAAAGAATATTATCGGTTTATTGGACGGTAAGTATCAGTATATCAACAGGGAACAAGCGATGAAAGAAATCTGATTCATCTTGCTATCCTCTTTGTGCAGAAAAAGACGACTTACGCGAGCGATTTAGAACCTGAGCCCTTCCTCGAGCCACCACTATGAAAATTACTTTGAATCACGCAAGATTCCTTTGTGTAAAGTTTTCATGTACATGCCAGGCCATAGAAGATGTCAATACTAACCCAAATCCTGACAGCAGACGCGACCGACGCTCTAAAGATGCGGGAGAGCAGACTTGTGGACTTTGTTCTGCATTGGAAACAAGAGAAATGCAAACGCACTGTGAGCAATTTTTCAATGAAGGATTGAATGGGAATTGATCGTGAAGCTTACGTGAAGCAGAAAATGAGCGCATTAGACGCCCTGCAGGAGCCGATATCGACAGCATTCGGTCTGCACATCACCACAGGAAATCGATGAGTATTTCAATAGATTATGGCAGTAATTAACAAAAGTAGAATTTTCGAGGTGCAACAGAACTGTAAAGAGTTGGTTTCGGAAGAGTTTGGATCGACCTTGTGAAAAATGCTTGAATCGGGAGGTTCCGCTACTTTTCAGCCTGTTTATTAACATATGTTCTGTGAGTGATTCAATACTGCGATGGTGAATAAGAAACCAAAATGCAATAGAAGTGTATTTTGTTGCGTGGAAAAAGGGAATAGTTGATGCTACAAACGTTTGAAGAACTTCAGGAGACGGCCGTAAAAAGGGAGGGAAATCAATCTTGTCCAACTCCGAAAGAGAAAAGACTAGGACCATGATTTATAAGCAACCAAGCAAAGAAAAATCCAGTTGTTGAAGGGACGAAAAAATAGTTTCAAGAGTACATCAACGAAATTATTCCAGATAATCAAAAATAAAAAGGCGGACTCATACCTCTACCATAAAAGTCCTGTGTGTGAAGAAGAAAAATAAGAAGCAAAGAGCGGTGATGTCAGTGAAATGCGCAGGAAAAAGGTTAGTTTACCGTACGGGGTCAATCAAAAAAAAGCAAAATCTCACTCACCGGCTCTGTATGGACGAATTGATAGCATATCCGAATTTCCCCCCGCGATGTGAACTCGGATGACTTTGGAACAAGTGGCAGTGTAACATCGTGTTTTTGCTCATCCTACGATTGGCCGATGAGAACGTTTGAGCTGCTGATGGAGCAAAAGTAGAAGAGATAAAGAAAAAAACAATAATGATGCTTAAATAAAAAAAATCCTTGAGACTTGAGAAGAATGAGTGGGAAAAATACTGGCTAATTTTAGACTTCGACAAGACGAGAACAATTACTTCACCTTGCAGAGACCAAGAGGGATTCGAGCGAAACCCAAGCTGATTTTATCGACTTCATGAAATACCTCCAGCTGGATTTCTTCTGCATTTGAGGCGATGTTGCTGGATGAAGAAGATTGTATTAGTTAATTGCACAGATATTAGTTTTTGGGATGTGAGCTGGAATCAAATGAGAAATTTCACATTCAGAGAATATTTGGAAGACAAGTTATTCACAGCCACGTACAATTGAAAGGTTTCGTTCCATTCTGGAAATAAACAGTCCTTCATAACCCGAGTTCGGAAGCTCTGGCTATCTAATTTAAGGGAGCAATAGGAATCGCTGAACCCTAAATATTGTGTTCAAGAAGATTTAAGAATGTTATTGTCATAGAGCGCATGTTGAGAATGTGCAAAATAGAATTTGGGATCTCACCATTCTTTTTTAACCCAAGCAAATCGCGTCCTTGAAGAACTGAACGAACAAGAGTTTTTTTTTTGTCAGTTTTGATCCACAAAATATCGAAGGAAAAGCAACATCGTCAATTTGCTGCGGAAATAGAAGTATATCTAGAAAGCTTCACCTTGTAGGCTCAATATTCCACTATTGCGAATGTCCTTCATCTTGTTTACAACTTCTTGTCCAAGCGGATCTTGAAGAAATTTAATTCGACAATCCTTTGATAATGAGTTTCGTAAAAAGGAAGCAAAAATAAAATAAAATATATAGATAGATCGTGATTGGGAGAGGACATGAAAATCCAGCTGTGAAAGTGATTTGTTTCAGGAGAGCTTAGGAGAGCAAAAGCTGCACAAACCGCTTATAGCTATTTGTTTCCAGCAGTCGGCGCACTCTGTCTTGCGGTTCGTTGAACGAATCTCTGCTGATTTCTTGCCGCTGCAAAAGGATCTATAATGCATTTGTAAGTACTT
>JAIYDG010000037.1 GCA_027487625.1 Bacteroidota bacterium | reverse complement strand
CTTCCTTGCCTTCGGTCCATTTTTGCACCGCTTCCAGCTCCAGAATGGCTTTTTCCAACACCTGTGGAGGTGTATCCGCTGGAACAACATCTCCTGACTTGTTCCAGCGATACACTTGGCCCAGCGGATTGCTTGCAGCAAACTGCCCCAAAAATCAATAAACAGAGGGTGGTAAATAAGTTTTGTGCTGTCACTTTTGAAGAATTTTTATAATTGTATTTTTGACCGCATTACCTGTACCTGGTAAGGCCTTCCTGTTGACATTAGGTAATAGATGGTGGCTATTTTGGTTTGTTCGTCATACTGGGTGTATTGGTTGAGTATATATGGCCCGTATGCAAAACTTGGATGGTCAAAGTCGGGAAGAAACCTTTTTCTGTTGTCAGCTCCTTCTATTTCTATCCCCGACTGGTATAATTTCACCGTACTTTCCGGCGCTCTATCCATATACCTCCCAATGGCTTTTTCCCTTTTGGGGTCAAATATTTTCAAATCTGTGGCGTTTTCCAAAGCCCAAGGAGTGGCTGCCACCCGAGCCATAATTGGTGCGTCTCTTGATTCATCCCATATTTTGGGGTAAAGGGGGGGGCGGTTGGCTCCTCCCGCATGTTGGTATAACAGTATCCAATGCCCAGTCGTTGGAATCCTGCCGATGGAAATACTGCTCCAATAATATTTGGTTTGGAGAATGGATTTGGTATCATATTGATTGGTTGACCAGTTGCTTCCATTCCCTGTGTAATAATGTATGTTCCTTAAATCAGGTTCAAGCCCTTTGTGTAAAGGCATCCAGGCAAGATGAATGCCGTTGGCACCTCCTTGGCCGAGCAAAATGAGCCCATCCCCGCCATCCCCTGGGAAGTCAACGTTTTGGGGCAGGTATTGTCTAAATTCTTTGTTGGAAATGACACAAGGTGCCACTTGAAAGAATTTATTTTTTTCCTTGTTTGACAATTGGCCAAGGAATTTGTAAGCCTTTGGAGCAAATGGGTTGTCGCTGACCCCAAGCGCGCTAAAATATTGTGTTTCGCTCATGCTATGAAAGAAAAACACATACATTTTATTGTCGAAACTAAATGCTCCTGATGGCGTACTGTTTATGGGAAGCGGAATGTCCCGTCTGTTGAGTAAAGCAGAATCGTGAAAGTAACTAAATGGATAGAAACGGTTTCCTTTTAAAATGGGGGTCAATTGAAATGCGGGACTAATAGCGAGCGGTTTTTTCCACTTTTCAAGGCCTTCTACCCATGTCACGTACAAATTTCGGTCTTTTCCCACAAAAAAGACATTCAGTGTATTGTTATCTACCTGATGGTTGGTCGTAATGTGTGCCGCTGCCGGCACAATACTGCTAGAGCCAAGAAGCACTGCTTTTTTTTGCCATGCTCCATTGCCCACTACCCAAGTCGTATACAGCCCACCGTTCTTTCCAGTAAAAAATACGTTTAACATATTTTGGTCAACCTGATGGTCTGTTTTAACTGGAGAACCCGGCAGTGCAATTCCTTTACTGCTGATGAGCACAGGTTTTTGCCATTCGCCTCTGCCCACTACCCAACAGACATAAAGCCCCCCATTTTTACCGATAAAAAAGACATTAAGGGTATTGTTGTCCACCTGATGATCGGTAGCAATATGTGCCCCTGCGGGCACCAGGTCGGGAGAACCAATCATTATTGGGTTTTCTTGCCAATATCCCCTGCCCACTACCCAAGTCATGTACAGCCCCCCGTCGATGCCGGTAAAAAACACATTTAAGACATTGTTGTCCACTTGATGGGCTGTTGCGACAGGTGCACCGGGCTTTGAGGCAACCTGCCCACCAAGGTGTATGGGGCCTTGCCAATTCCCAGTGCCAACAACCCAACAGGTAGATAAGTGCCCGCCCGAGTTAATAAAAAATACATTTAGAACATTGTCATCCACTTGATGATCGGCAGCAATATACGCCCCTGCCGGCACCATATCTGGAGAGGCAATTTGAAAAGCCTTTTCCTGCCACATTCCCGTTCCAACTACCCAAGTTACATACAACCCGCCCTGTGGACCTGTGAAAAACACATTCAAAACATTCTTGCTCACTTGATGGGCGGTTGCGATGACCGATCCCGGCGCAGCGGCATGTTTTGCGCTGATACGGACAGGACCCTGCCAAATGCCTTTCTTAACAACAAAACTAACATAAAGTCGCCCATGTTCATCCACCGTTACGACATCCAATAGATTATTGTCTACCTGATGTGATGAAGCAATCCCTGCGCCTGGCATTAGCAGATGATGGTCAATAAAAGCCATCATGTCCTTATCCTTGAGGTCGTTATGCTCTTCAGGCGTAATCACATCGCCAAAAAAAATAAAAGTGGCATCGTCGTGTACCGTATTGGCTCCAAGGTCAGTACCGCTACAACCCCATTTTTGGGTATAGTTGTAATGGGCTACGTTTGGTTCAGGATCATAATCTCCGGTAAGTTGAGCAATCCTTTTTGTGCTGTTAAGTATATAATTTGGCATATTTAAAGATGTGATGTGACACTTTTTTTAACGAAAAACCACCATCCGGCATTTATGGTTGTTTGTTACAGCTCTCCCCATTTCCTTTCTTGATCTCAAACGGACTCGCCGGCAAACCGCTTTTTGCATACAAATTTGCCTTTTGCGGGTTGTTTGCCCAAGCATAACGCACCACATTGGGTTGGACAACCCGCTAGTCTAAGTCTTCCACCCACCTATTCAAAAATACGTATTCTCAATTTTACTTTTTCACCGTGATTTTCACCAACAATCAAAAAAGGTAAAGAAAGAACAGGATCGGTCTAAAATGGTCTTCTTTGATGTCAAAGACATCGAAACCCTGCTCCCTCAAAAATTCGAGCAGCTCAACATCGATGTTTTTATCCGTTAACTATTGCAGGTCTTTAATGCTGATCATACCGCGGTCTGCACTTCAATAATGATTTCGTTTTTGGCAAAACGCGCCGCATAGCGAATCGCTTCCATTACCAAATCTGCATTTAGCAAAGGGTGTTTCGCGGCAATGGTCTCGACAGTACCTCCGGTGCCGAGCCACTCCATAATGAGCTCTACGCTGATGCGCGTTCCAGCAATACAAGGCTTCCCACTCAGAATTTCTGGATCTGAAACAATATGTAAAAATGGATGCTCCATTTAGTTTGATTTTGCCCCCTAATTTAAGGTTTTATGCGCAAGTATGCTATACCGGTTTTAACAACTTGGGTGAAAGATACCACATCTTTACCAGATATCCGCTTGCCCAAGTCTTCCCCATTTGGTGGAAGTGTTTTCATTTAGTGGAAAGTTGCCCGCTCGAACGAGGACTTGGCGAGCACACTATTCTTACCAAAGCGACAACAATAGCAACGCGGACGACGCGGACGACGCGGATGACGCGGATTTACGCGGATTTTGCTTTGCCTGTGGCAAAGCTTTTTTGCCACCAAGGCACGAAGACACAAAGTCCGTTGAATCGAAATTGTTTTCTTGGTGGCTTTGTGCCTTAGT
>JAIYDG010000005.1 GCA_027487625.1 Bacteroidota bacterium | reverse complement strand
TTTAAGAAAAGTTTTAAAACACACGGTATAAAGAATTTGTTCCTTAATGTCTGAAATGTCTTTGTACACTCTAGTTTTGTTTGAAAATGTTACATCAAAAAACGTATCATACACGTTATTTGATTTACACGAAATAATATCAAATTCGTCCTTAAGAAGGGTCTGCACTAGATATTTTAGTTTGTTGGCAAATTTGGCTTTTTTACGTAAAACTTTATGCCTAGAAATTCTTTTTAACTTCACCATTTTAATATTTATTGTAGCACTTGTCACAAACAAAAAATGATAATTGACTATGGGGTGCAGAGGTTTTAATCGCGCTCCCTTTTTAAAGATGCTGCCTGTCCTTTTTCCGACCTTGCTTTTGTTGGCATCAAAAAAGGTGGCGGCCCTTGCAGAAGGTCGAATTCCAACTATTGATTACATAAGGATGAGTCATATAGTCTATACTATATCTATTTTACAACTCAAATTGTGGTATCGATTCTACAACTTAAAAAATAAATAAACAACATTATTTATATAGAAACCATTTTATTTTATCTTTTGTTTCAACGTTACACATTAAACATTTTACTGTTCCCTTCTTTGCAATTTTTCAAGAACAGCCCTCATGTTGGAGTTTTCTTGCTCGGCCTGTTGAATCCTGACACGCGCAGCCTCCATGGCAGTCCTAATCTCAAGTTCTAGTTGACGAAATTGTACCATCAGCCTTTGGCGCTCCTCGGGGTCTTGACAAACCAAAAGTTGATTTTTAATTTCGGCAAGTTGAGCAGCGAGTCGTTCCATAGTGGTCAAAGGGGTAAATTTAACTGGAGTCTGATTTAAACGAGTTTCTTTGTCCAGGTAAAAAAGTGTCTAAACAAGTTTTTTTGTCGCTCGCGTGTACCTGTGACCACAAAAAACGTTTATTGTTATAAATAAAGCTAATTTAATCAAAAATTTACGACTTTAATAACTCATTCAATAATATTGTAAAAGCCAAGTATAAAAGCCAGTCGACATTTGTATGTGGTTCATTTGCAACATGTCGTCGTCAAAAATAAGCTGTCTTGTGAGAGAAATTGAAGAATCAAAAAATCTTATTATGGCATTGACCAAGAAAAAGGAACAAGCACAACAAAATCAGGTGTTAATTTTATCAACATATTTATACCTATTTTTTCGTTTGTATTTTTTAAAGTCGTAAATATATATTTGATGTTACAATTTTTAAATTGCAAAACGTAAAAGTTGGTTGTAAATTATTGGTAAAATTAACTTTAGGAAAGAAAGCAACGAGAAGTAAGCGAGCAGTGGAGGAGGTTGTCTATGCAAAACGAATCGCAGCACGAAGCAAGGGAACTAAACGCAAAAATGGAACGTTCGGCGGCCGAATTCAAAACGGAGATGGATCAATACGATCGTGAAATTCGTGGGGTCCAACAGTTTATGGCAAACAAAAAGCGAGAATTGAACGGATTGTAATTGGCAAATACACTTTTTATATTATTTTAATACGATTGGTAACGCCATTTATATAAGAAATAAAAATGTCAAAATTTAGGTTAGTTTTGTACCATGTGTCAAGCATTAAAGTTGTACTGCAAAATTTGTAAAGAATTGTATCACCAACAAGATTGTTGGGAATATAATCATTGCCAAAAACCAAATTGTTTAGAAATTAATTATACTGATTGTATACTGGGCTTTTGTGAACCTTGTTATTACGTTGATTTAGAAAAAAGATTAGAAGAAAAAGAGAATTTTTAAAATTTAGGTTAATTGCATACCATGTGTTTTACTGCAAACATTGTAAAGAATTGTATCACCAACAAGGTCCCGTAGAATATAATTATTGCCAAAAACCAAAATGCAAAGAACCTAATTATATTAATTGTTATTTAGATTATTGCGACCCTTGTGGAGTAGAGAAATTAAAACAAAAAAGGAACCAAAAAATATAAATGTGTTGGACGGGTAAATTTTTTTGTTCACGGTGTGAAGCATTTATAGGGTACAGTGGGGATGAGGATGATGATGATGTGTTATTTCGGGCATGCGAAGATGTAGACGAGTGCTTGGCTAAACGTTTTATCGATATAAATTATGTGGATTACTATGTGGGTTTGTGTGACGAGTGCGAATCCTCAAAAAAACGGTACATGAAACAAGTTTTAAATAAAAAAAATAAAGGAAAAAAAGTAATTTAGTTTGGTTTTAATTGTCGCGTAAGCATGACAAAAATTTTTACAGCATTCCAAAAGAATACTTAGAAAAATTAAAGCCAAGATAAAAAAAAGGGTCAATTTAGTTAAAAAGAAAAACAATGTATAAACAAAGAAGTTAAAAAAAATACAGCTTAAGTTGAGGGCAAAACTTTGTCAAGAGTACATGAAAATTCAATTTGATAAACGCTAAGGTTGCTTCTGCCTAAAAGCTGGCATGTAAAAACAAGTTTTAGGCCGGCGCAACTTTACAACATGTTAAACCGCAAGAAATGAGGCGGGCTGCCAAAAAGTAGGTCAAGTTGAAACAAAAGTTGAAACTCTAAAGAAGCGGACATTTAAAATGAGCCGTAAGATTAAATCAGATGCAGAACTTAGACAATTTTTTAAGGAACGCAATGTAAATGTGTTGAAAATTATTCACAAATATGAACCTTTAAAAGTATTGAGTTGTAGTTGTTGCAGTTACGTTACTAAGCTTTGTTGGTTATGCGACCAGTGCGAATCGTGTTGCTTGTACAATGTAGAGCAACTGGAATATGCAGAAACATGAGTAAACATGATTAAAATAAACTTTAGTTGGGTTTTAGAATTTGGCAAGGATGGATCAAAAACCCAAATCAGAATATTTTTACTTGTACAACGAATTGTACTATTTTTCGTTAGACGTACTGCATCACTTGGAACTTTTTGAGGATGACGCAACAAAAACAGAGAAAAGAAAATGGGTACACTTTTTAGATTACAGAGCGGGTCTAGCAAACATGTTAAAAAAGGGAAAAGAAGACAGCTTAAAAAATAGTGAAGAATACTGGCCTTTAAAAAAGGGCAGACATTTTGACATGTATCACGAGTTGTACAATTATTTATTAGAAATACTGTCGTATTTAGAATTATTTGAAAGCAAAGCTACGAATGAAGAAAAAGACAAGTGGTTTAATTTTTTAGAATACAGAATAGAACTTGCAATCATACTGAATAAAACAGACGCAATTGAAGAGAAAAAGAGAAAAAAGGGACTTTACTTTACTTGAACAATTACAAAATGAATCAAACGGGCAAGTCTCCCTTTTTCTTGTCGTGTCAAGAATTACACCAGTATTCTGTAAGCGTGTGGTCTTTTTTAAATTTGTTTGAAGAATGTGCTACAAAAAGAGAAAAGACAAGGTGGTCAAGACTGTTACGCTACAAAGCGGGTTTATCTTTTATCTAAAAAAAAGAAAAGAAAGAAAAACTGCTTGTCGATGTTTATACAGAAAATTGGCCCGTAAAGCAATGCACATATTTATACAAGTACTATAGATTGTACAATTATGTATATACAATATTTTTGTTTCTCAAAATTTTTAAAAGAAAAACAACAAACATAGAAAAGAAAAAATACTTTTACTTGATTTGGCAAAGAGGTATCCTTGCCAAATACTTTAATGATAAAAACAAAAAGAAAAAAAGAGAAGCATAGATTGGTTTGTTATAAAAGACTAGTTTTACAGAAATCTTGATCAGTTTAAATTTTACTTTGAAACAAAATGGATCGAGAAGATACAAAGTCTTTTGTCTATACCGACATTTGCACTTGCGTTTTGGACATTCTCGATGCTTTAAACGACTTTGCTTCAAAGGCATCAGACGAAGATAAACTAAAGTGGCCTCTGTTGGTACCTTTGGGTCAAAAGCTTGTTGCCACAATCGAAAAAGGAAATACAGTTCGAACGGTGCAACCGGAATAAGCAACCATGGGAGTTCGCTACCAAGTTAGATTTCGTTTTATGCGTGTTCTCGACAAGACTAAAGTTAATTTACAAGTGTTGCATGCTAAAGAACAAAATTTGTGGGAAAGAAGATGTAGTGAATACTGCACTGAATTGAATCAAAATATTGCAAGACATGTAGACACGATTGAGCACAATCCTTGCATCTACGGTTATTATTCAATGTTTAATGTTGATGTGCCAATGCATTATAGTGTTAGGGATGTTCCCGACATTTTGGCCATTTCTAATTATGCAGATGGCCCAGGAGAAAAGGCCATTTACACAATTACTTTTTACAATGCTCACGGTGGAGTCATTGAAGTAAAAAAAGTGGAGGCCGAATACGAAAATAACAATCGGTTTATAGTCTTTATACCTCCAGAGACTCGATGTTTCAACTACACCATTTCGCCTACGTGGAATTCTTGGGACAGTGCAGAAGTAATTCATTACTTTAACAGGAGTCTCCGCTGTTTTACTTGTGGCCAATGCAGATGCAAGACAACCAGAAGACAATCCGATTCTGATTATAGCAGTTGCAATGACGAAGAATAAAAATTAATTTAGTTGGTGTTTATCAATACGTCAGTCAAGATACAAAAAAAATAAAGATGGAGTGGACAGACAAAATTGACATTGTGGTACACGAAAAAAATAAAGAAACTATACATGTGCTGGAAGTGGAAGAAAGGCCACACTGTGCATTAAGAAAGCACTGTTGGCAATGTGTTAAACATGTCGGACATTGTTGTGTTATGCTTGCACTATTTTTATTCATGTGCGCAGTTTATGTGTCTTTGTTTGCAGGCATTATTATACTTTTTTCAGACAAATAAGTTAGTTGTACATGATATGTTGATTCAAGAGCATGGCTCAAACGTTTTATCTAAAAAAATTTCAAATTTTGTATCAAGACGCTCATTTTTTGTACAACAGAGCTGTAGAAAAGCAAGCTTCTCAGAGTATTTTAGAACAAATTGAGTGTTGCGGAGATAATATTCTGGCAAACATTGAAGACATTAAAAAGTACAATACAGGACGTGAGCGTTGGCCCTTGCTGGAAGAAAGTTACGAAGAGTTGAAATTGGATTTATTTTTTTGTCTTAAATTGTTAAATACCATTGGTTGTCACATTTAAATATGGAATTGGCTTACGACAGAGTAAAAGATTTTTGTCCAAAGTGTATTTATTGTTGTAAAATTTTTTTAAACCCTCAATTATTAGCTCAACATTTTGTAACGCGGCATTTATTGAGTAATACTAGTGATGACACATGTCCCCATTGTTTTATTGTCACAAGTAGTGTAGTGTCTCACGTAAAAATCACACACAGCGAAAAATGTTGCCTGTGTGGCAGCGATATTATAAACAGCGCCCACAATAAATGTACGTTACTTGTAAATACTGCTATTAAATCTCATTTTCAAAGAAAAATTAATGTGTTGTTAAATATGCTCAAAGGTTTGGAAAATATATAAAATACAAACATGACAAAAAATGTTTTAGTTTTGTTTAAACTTTTGATCCGACAACATGAATAAAACGGCGGAGCAAGATTTGGCTACTGCGCTCAGAGAAATTAGCACAAGCGAGCTGAGAGAGGCAACCTTGGCCCTGGGACTAAAAGTGGGTACCGTTGATTTGTCGTGGGACACTTTTTCGGCTCAGTTTACTGCGGCTTTGGAAAGGTTTCAAGCGGCAAACATTGACATTACTTCGTTTGTTCTTTTAAAGGACATGCTAGATCAGATGAAAAGGGAACTTTTGGCTCTAAAGCACTCCAATTATTTGGCTCTAACTCAACTTCTCCAGTACAGGGAGCAAGAAGATTTTAACGCGTATCAAAAGCGTCAAAAGAAGAGCAAAAAGGCACCCGAAGAAAAGAAAAAGTAAACATGGAACATTGTCCTCTATACCAAAAAAATTTAAAAGAAGTAGAATACTGGTTTAATTTTTTTCTTGGCAATTATCCTTCCAACACTTGTATTATTTATTACACCATTCGAGATTTTTTATCGATGCTGTTTATTATTGCAAAAAAAGAAAGGCAATTTGGAAAAATAAAGTTTAAAGTTACTACAGTTGATCACAATTGTTTGTGCCACTTTCAGCGTCAATTTTGTTTTAAACCTTTGATTGATTATTTGGGAATTTTAAAAGAATGGATTAAAAGATTTAAAGAAAGCACACCAGCCCACGACACTTCTAAACATATGCCCTTTACCCAAGAACTTTTGTTTGTCTTGTTTAATTATTTTGCGTCACACGGTAAATGTTGTTTAATAAATTCTGTATAAAATATTGCGTCTTGTTTTATTTGACTTAGTTGGTGTCAGGATGGATTCAAAGCAACAACTTGACATTGTGTTGCAGTGGGTTAAAGATCAGTTTGATAAACGACAGCCCCCCCGTTTTTCAGATGTGTACGATTACACTTATAGAGTGTTGGGGTTTAAGACTTTAAAAAAAAGTCAGCTTCAAAAGGCGCTTAGGCTTTTTGTAGGGTACAGCGACAATGCCAGGCAAAGTCGATTTCCTAAATTTGCTAGAAAGCAGAGACCCATTATTGTCAACTCTGTTGGCATGCTGCACTGCGACTTGGGCTTTTTTCCCATCACCAGGGAATACGAAACTCCCGTTTCATTTCGCAGCGGATTTTTGGTGGCCAAAGACATTTTGTCTCGGTTTACCTACGTGTCTATCTTGCACAAAACTAAAAGCGCAGAGTCGCTAAAAAAAGCATTTGACGATATATTTAAACAATTTAGAATGCAAAATGACGGAAAAAGGGTATTGAGCGTTGCGTTTGACAAAGAACCCGCCATCATGGGTCGTCTCATGCAAAACTATTTTAAAGAAAAAAATGTGTCCTTTCACCCCTTTGAAAATACCGCCAGCAAAAGTAAATTGGCGGAACTCACCATTCGATTGCTACGCGAAACAATAGCTAAACTAAAAGTGTGGTCAGTAGAAAAGAGGTGGTGGCATCTGTTGCCCTTGGCCGTTGACGCTTTAAACACGCAACCTATTAAAGTCAACAATAAATTTATCAAGCAAAAGGACGGTAATTATTTTAGGCCCGTCGATGTCAACGATTATAATGTAGATTATTTTATTAAGCAATTGAACAAAGCGGCGCCCGCATATTACTTTAGTCAATTTAGTATTGCGCCTTCCATGGTTAAGTTTAAATTTAATATAGGCGACTACATTAAACCAAAACTTATTAGTACGTCTTCAGCCGTGATTGGAGTTAAACGTTCAGAAGTGACGCTCGAAGACGAAATTTTTGTCATTAAAAATCGCATGGGCTATGTCAGTCGTTCCATGACAGTAGAGCCGCTTTACATTTGTGAAAGCACGGTAACAAAAAAAATTGAAGCTTTTGAAGAAAATATTATTGCCCTGTCTAACCCCCCAACATGAACCAAGAAGAAAAATATGTGCCCTTTCGCGAATACATTCCCGCCGGGGAATCTACTTTTAGTATTGAAATTCCCTCGTATTTTTCGGATAAAGAATTTTATTTTTCGTATTGCACTTTGACCCCTCGCATTTTTTCTGACCAAGCGGCCAAATTTGATTTGGATGTAGACGAAGAACTCAATCAAGAATTTAGTTATAGAATAAACATTCAGGGCGATTATAAAGAAGGGCTGCCCCTGCATCCAGACGCGCTGACGATTCCCAACAATGAAACAAATCCCCTTAATATTGTCAAAGGCATTAATACATTTTTTGAAAATAAAAAACCCGTTGGCTTGGCCCGCACCAGTTTATTTTTTGACTGGTTTGACATTCGATTTGATTTTTTGGACGACACTAACTGGGACGATTTTGTTCGAGACCTGATGGCATTTGAATACTACGGTGTTCCTTTTGATGAAAATGTGCACTACAATGCTCTGCCGACATCGGCTAGAAGCGTTGAGGGGGCCAATAATTATTTGTTTCCCACGACAAGAGTACCCGATGTCCTAAATAACATTCGTTTTCGCATATTTATCGCTCCCAATACAGACTTTATTTTTTCTACCGACAGCCACCTCATGGCCATGGGATTTTCTCCCACGCAAATTGGAAAACGAATTAAACACAATAAATTGAGAATGGCCAACAACTACTTGAGCGAATACATGTGCATAGAAGCTCTCATTCGACCTCAAATGGCCATTTTGCGCGGGGCACAGTTGGTAGTTAATTTGGTACCCCACAGCAAACTTTTTACTACGTTACCTTTTGTATTTAAAATTAGTCGAGCGGAAAATTTTAAAAATGTCAACTACAAGACTAAATTGCAAGAGGCTTTTCAAGATTACGGATTAGAGTGCAACATTGAATTTAGTTTTACCTATGACGCGACTACAAAAAAATTTACGTTTGTGTTTCCCAATAATCAAGTGTTTGATTATTTCAACATTTCTATTCCGTCAGAGCTGTCGGAGCGTTTGGGATTTGATCTTGTTAAAAATATAACTAAAGAAAATAAAACGGGAAGGTCGGTGGTGGACGCAGATAGTTTTAACGTGGATGAAGTTGCCAACCAAGCCCGCGCCCTTATTCTGGACACTGCTCTGGTTATTGTTTCTGACTATTACAATAGCTCCAATACGACAGCTGGCATGCACAATGCTTATTTAACTGCATTATACCCCAATAATTCAGCCACGTGCATGGAAATACCTATGCTCGAGTCTTGCCATACACCAGCAACCATGACGCTGTCAAAAACGTTGCCCTCTTCGGAAGGATTTGTTTTGCCCAAATTTAAACTTTCTCGATTTTTAGATAATCGCAGTTTTGTCAATTTTAAGTGGACTCAGGGTGCTTACATTTCCGGAACGCTGAGGGGAAAAGAAGTAAGCAAAAAGTATATAAAGTGATTTACATAAAATGACGTCAGTTGCATTTGTCATGTCGTCAAGATATGACCTATAATTTTTCCGGAAAAAAATCACTCTTGCATTACTCTGAAAACGAAGAACGGGCCAATTTTTTTGACACTGAAGATTTTGATTCATCCATGCCGCGCCGAAGCAAGTTGGGCAAACAAAAAAAAGGCAAACGACGCTCGGCGCTCAAGGGGGTAAAGTTTAGCAAGGGTAGGCTTGCCTTGCGAATTAAAGGATATTCTGGTGTACAGCGCTTGGCCCCTTCCCAGTTGGTCAGGTACATTCCCCTAGCTAACTTGAAGCAGGCGGCCCGCAAAGTGCTTGGTCACACCGGGGGCAAGAGAACCAAGCGTCGAAAGAGTAAGAAAAGGGGTCGAAAAAGTAAAGCCTAAATTATGTCGAAACGAAAATTTTCCGCATTGGACGAATCTTTTGAGTTTCCGCCGGTAGAAAATTGGAAAACAAATCAAAAAAAAGTGTTGGGTTGCACTTATCATATTTTAAAACCCCTCAGGCCCGTAGAACCGCAACCCAAACAGGTGGAATTTGTCATTGAAGAAAAACAGGAAAATGTTTGGGCTTTTGGTAAAATGACGCGATTTAGAATCAAGGGCCAATTTCAATGCATGACGCCCGCCCAAGGAAACACTCCAATGATTGATTGGGCCGGAATCGCCGAGGCAGATTCTGCTAATGTAATTGTGGCGCCAAATTTTTGGGAAAAATTGATTGAGGGCATAGATTTGTTTCACGGCAACAACAAAATTCTTACGTCAAACGAAGTACCCTATGTCAGCAATTTTGTCAATTCTTTCAAGTACAATTTTATGGACCCGGACCAGAAAAAATTGCTTTGCCCCAGTCCCGCCCACCCTGGTTACGGCATTCCGAGTACCAAAGAAGCAAATAAAGGTTGGGATTTTAATGATGACTCGGAATGGAGAACATATGCTCCCAACATTTTTAGAGGGGCCAATAAAAAATTTTCCTTTTCCTATGTTCCTCTAGATTTGGCACCCTTTTTTCAAAATTCCAATTATTTTGAAAATGGCACAGTTCAAAAAATTGTTCCGTTTCCGCTCTTGGACCGATTTCTTATTCGGTTCAGGTTCAACGACAATTTCAACGACAACATTTTTAAACTTAAAGCCGGCAACGTTAAAAAATATAGATTTATTATTGACGACATTGTCTTGGTTTCGGATCAATTGAGGTTGAGCAA
Source organism: Bacteroidota bacterium (assembly GCA_027487625.1). Classification (GTDB taxonomy): domain Bacteria; phylum Bacteroidota; class Bacteroidia; order UKL13-3; family UKL13-3; genus CAISCU01. The sequence goes on along the minus strand of JAIYDG010000005.1, from coordinate 255 downwards.
ACAATTTAGGTCGACACTGCTCAACAAGCGAAGCTTGTGGCCCTACACTGGCATTACCCGGTTGTCTAAATTTGACAACATTGTTCAGGGCTCTACCACTTGGAAAACTACATTTCAATCTGTAAATTTTCCCCAGGGGATTTTTGTTTTTGCCGTTAAAAATACAGTCATTTCCGGTCTAGAAGAATTTAAGGATTTTACGGGACACATGTTTGAGGAACACAACATTATCAAGCTGTCTTTTGACTATGACAA
>JAIYDG010000213.1 GCA_027487625.1 Bacteroidota bacterium | reverse complement strand
GTTAATCAGCCAGGTTTTCTTCTGCTGTTCTGTTGTAATGCCACTGCCCTGAACCTGATTTATCATGGTACTACGCAAGGTAGTAGTATTTTGGGAATTTAGTAAGCTGAATAAATATGGAATGCACATTTCATTACTAGATTCTGCATTCAACCAAGATGAATATTTTTTGATTATTAGACTTTTGAAAATCTTTTTTTCGAAAAGTGATGTATAGAACAATGCCAAAACTAATGATTAGAACATAACAAACATATTTAGGAATAATAAAAAATATTGAAGTTAAAAACCCCTTATAAACTATTTTTTAAGAAAATCATTTATGCAAAAAATAAATTATTCTATACTCATATTTATATAACTGCTTAAAAGGGTTTTTGCATTCCTTAAATAATCCTTATGGTTCATTAATAAATATCCATCTTTATCTCTTTCATTATCTTTAATATTGATAAGATCTTTATCTAAAACATAGTCAATACTAAAAAAATATTCTGTTAGAATGAAATTCTTATCTACTTTTATGAATATCTCTTTATAATAAACACCAGAAATTTGCAATTCATAGAGTCGTTTCATACCAATTGCAGGTCCATACTTGTTATTTATTCCTCCAAAATAGGAGGAAATCGAATTTCCGATTGAAAAAAAATATAATCCTGTGTCTGAAATTATTGGAAGGTAAATCTTACTTTTCGACAAATTCTCAGCTACAATTCTTTCCTTAATCAGAGTATCGTTGACTTTAATTAATGTAATCTGAATTTTCAAATCTCCAAAATTAAAGTTCGTAACTTGTGCATTTACATTTTGAATAGTAAACCAAAAAAAAATTATGTGCTTAATTTTCATTTTATTTATAAATAAACGCAACATGGTCATAACCATAACCTCCTGCTTTTTCGTGTGCCTCATCATATTCTAATTTAAAATGTGTACGTAAATAATTTTCGTTTAATTCATGAAATACTAAACCAGAACGCGGTGCTACTTGATGTGAACCATCTAATCCTTTTATAAACATCGTACCTGGAGAAAGAAAAACTGCACCATCAATGCCTGGTTTTGGCAGCACATGGACATAATTAGCTCCAGGATTGGTGGTTGAAAAATTAGATGCAAAACTTCTATCATCAGAGCCTGTTTCTTGTCCAGGCTCTCTCGGTAACATTCCATTTTCATGCTTTCCTTGAACAACACCTTCACGTCTATTTGAAGCTTCATAGTAATATATTTCGTCGTTTCCATCCTTATCTTTAGCTTCTATTAAATTCTTAATCAAAGCCAAACCCTTATCTTCACTCAATTTTTCTTCAATCTTTTCTTTGCTAAGTTCACCAAAATCTAACCCAACTTGCCCATCCTCACCAATCTTTATAAAATCTTTATTTTTACTTTTAGCTAAACTTTTTATGTCTTTTTGTGATTGATCATCTTTTCCGATGCCAAAAATATCCCCTTTCGGATCGCTGAACCAAATTGGATTATTACCAAATGTTGAATAATTACTAATTCCAAATCTTGGTTTCGGGTCTAAATTCCACCTCCTTCCCAACCTTGAATCATACTCCCAAAACTGAGCTGTCATGATGTTGCCAACTCCTGCAATTTCATCATCGCGTTCTTGGGTATTAAACCCAAACCTATACTCACTTGCTTGCCAAGTTCTACCTGCCAGCGGCGCACCAAAAGGAGAATAATCTGTTGCTGAAATGCGTTCTGCTGAGAAATAAGAAAAGGTGCTTCCAGTGAAGACCGCTGTTTTCTTATCTGAAATTACTGTTAATACATTCCCTAAATGATTGGCCAATTCATACCTTTTTGCTCCGCGTTCTAATTGGTAAGAACTAAACAAATAGGTGACTTCTTCTGGTGTTTCAATTACGTATTCGTTACTTGTAATTTGGTTGTCTAAGTTGAGGTCGCGGGCTACTCGTTTGCTGTCGACGCCATGTAAGGCGTCGCTACAGCCATAAATGTGCCATTCATCCACCTTTATTTCATCAACATAAAGATTACTTTGTTGTGCAAACTCCGTTACTAGTTGGTCGAACATACTTTGGCCGAAATGGGTTTTGATTTTGATGAAATAGGTTTCCATCCCAGTAGCTCCGTTCGCTCCATATAGCATTCCAGGTGATGTTTGATAACTAGCAACCAATGCCGGATTTCTTAATGTTGCCAAATAGATTGAACCCATAGGATCATTCGCAAAATACCAGTTAATCAGCCAGGTTTTCTTCTGCTGTTCTGTTGTGATGCCGCTGAAGAAAACGTGATAAATCACGTTTCTACATTGTTCTATCATGGTATTACGCAAGGTTTGCTTTTGGGGGCAACTAGAGAAGATTTAATATAGTTGAAAGAAATAAAAAATCATTTTGTTTATTTCTCTGAATATTAACTAAGTGGTTTATTCATAAAGAGAAAATTAAACAAAATTATTTCTCCTTTAATTTTAAACTATTTAATTTTAAAAACTCCTTTATTTCTTCAAAGGTTTTACCTTCTAATTCTAAAGAAATTTGCTCCTTAATTCTCCTAAAGGTAGATACTGTATCAAAATCCTTTTCTTTTTTCTTAGTTTTAGTCTTCATATTCGGTAATTTCTTTTGGTGATCTAATTTCAAGTACTGTATAATTTAATCGAATGTTTATTGAATTATAGCCTCTGATTCGATAAACATTTACAATGTGTTTAAAGTTCCAGCTTGCTAACATATCTGCCTTAAAAATCGTTGCACCAGCAATATGTAAACAATCATCAAAACTCGTTTGACCAACAACTTTTTCTTCTATGTATTTCGATGCCAGTTGTAAAATTTCATCATTTACGACTATTTTTTCAAGACTATGTTCAGGAAGTGACTTAAAAAATTGTCTAACCTTTAAGGGAGCTTTTACTAGTTCTGCTTCGGTTAAATCTGAATAAACACAAACAACTTTTCCAAGTCGAACTCTTTCGAATAGCTGTAAACTTGCTTCCTCAAATTCATCATCAAAAACTCCGCCAAAAACTGAGGTATCAAAATAAATTCTTTGTTTCATCAAAATAAATCAATGCTATTATTATAATTCAAATATAAACAAAATCAAAAAACTTTTAAGAGCCATAATCTGTAAATTTGATTGGTTCTAAATTTATTCTTAACACAAATAAAAAACTAATGAAAACATTCGCAAAATACCAGTTAATCAGCCAGGTTTTCTTCTGCTGTTCTGTTGTAATGCCACTGCCCTGAACCTGATTTATCATGGTACTACG
>JAIYDG010000514.1 GCA_027487625.1 Bacteroidota bacterium | reverse complement strand
TATTATTTAAATGAATGGTTTGATAATCTCTATTTTTATAAAAATCCTCAAAAAAAGGAACTTCTAATTGTCGACTTTCATGACGCATTTTACTCATGAAAACTGATTTTTGATTTTGAAAATTCAAAAAAGGAAAACTTTGATTGGCACAAAAAACCATATCCTCTCTTCCTATTGCTCCGGGAATAACCACAACATCTTCTATAACATTTTTCGATTTCCAATCCTCATAAATCAACTTCAATTGCTCCCATTGATGATTAGCAAGAGTCTTGTTCAACTTCCCAGTTTGGCTCTGCATGTAAGGATTTTTAACATCGATTATATCAAAATAATCTGGACTGCACATCAATACTTTTTTTGGTTCAAGTCGTTTTTCAAACCATTCAACATTAAAATCTGCCTGAATATCTGAAAGTCTTTGGAAAGTTTGTACCGGTATCATAGCTTGTAAAAAAAACAAACATAAGTTTTATGAGACAATTACTCATACTGGTTGGTATTATTTTGATTTACACAAGCAGTACACAAGCACAACAAAAATTCAATGGCCATAAGCCAGTTGGAAAAACTGAATCTGAAAAAAAACTAAGTAAAGAAAGAGCAGGAAACCAATATTTCAAAACAAGTTTGAATAAGAAATTCCCTTCTACCTTTGTTATGCCAGGTGAGTTTGAAGAATCTCAGGCAGTAGCAATATCTTGGTCGTTTGATTATAATAACAACGGCATTGTTATTGGCGCTGATACCAGTAGTGAGTATGGCTTGGTATCTGCATTATTAGCAGATGCTATCCAAAAAGAATGTTTAGTAATTATTAGGGTTGATAAAGCAATCGATACAATTCCTGTTAAAGCATTTATGAATAACAGAAATACACCTTTATATAATTATCTTTTTATGGTTGCAAAAGGAGATGATTGGTGGACCCGTGATTATGGCCCGATGGCTTTCTACAATAATACTTTGGATACAATTTCATTCACTGATATGAAGTATTACGATGGTAGAGACAATGATGATATTTTTCCTGCCCAACTTTCAACAATTATGGGTAAGGAAAATTATACAACAGCTTTAAATGCAGAAGGCGGTAACTTCATGACAGACGGATTTGGTAAAATGTTTTTTAGTGACAGATTAACCCTCGAAAATGAAGATATTTTATCATGGTCGAAACAAGCAATTTTTGATACTTTAAGAACTAGTTTAGGAACTCCCGATTTAAAAGAATTAGTTTCATTAGAATGTGATGGTGGAACTGGACATATAGATTTATATGTAAAGTTGATTGATGAACAAACTATCATTATGTCACAATATCCTTCTGAAATAACTGCACAAGACAGGCAAATAATAGAGGATAATTATCAGGCTATTTCTAACATGACGAGCACTTATAATAGACCGTTTAGAATTTTAAGGGTTGAACATCCTACTAATGATGCAGGTAAACATACTAGAAAATCTTGCAATCAAATTGATGCTGATGCAAGAAATTTTATCAATGGAATTACAGTTAATAATAGTTTTATTTTTCCTTCTTATTATGATGGAAAAACAGGTAACAAAGAGCAACATGAGCGAATCATGACATATTTTAATAGAACTTTACCAGGTTATAATATAGTACCAATTGATAGCAGAGATTTATCACCATTAGGTGGAGCGATACATTGTATTACGATGCAAATTCCAGCTGAAAATCCAATTCGTTTTTGGCATCCTTCTGTTGATGGAATTCAAGCTAATTTAGATAAATACCATATTATAGCTAAAATTAGTAATCAAAGTGGAATTAAAACTTCTAAATGTTTTTATAGAAAAAATAAAGGTGAGTGGGTTAGCACAATTTTGACTGATTCTGCTGGCTATTTTATTGGTGATATTTCAAATAGTGGATTAAGTGGTGATGATGAAATTGAATATTATTTAGAAGCAGAAAGTAACAATGGAAAAACTGCCTATAAACCTATTACAGCAAAAAACGGTGGGTATTACAAAATTCGTTTGAGAATTCCAGCAGGAACAGAAGATGATATGGTGCAAAGAGTAAATCATTTATTTACTGCTTATCCAAATCCTGCTAGAGATTTGGTAAACATCAACTTCCAAATTATTGAGCAAGCTGATATTAAACTAAATATTTATGATGGATTAGGCAAGTTGGTTTATACAGAAAACCATGAGCAAACCAAACCAGGATTATATACGAGTGAAGTGAATATTGAAGCATTACCACAAGGAATTTACTTTTATTCATTACTCATCAATAACAAAATAAGTTTATCTAAAAAATTAAGAATAGACAAATAAGTTTGATTGATTTAAAACAAAAAATCCCGCCAATTAGCGGGATTTTTTGTTTCATGAGCGACAGGAACAAGACATTAAATGATCATTTATCATTCCTGCAGCCTGCATATAAGCATAACATATTGTTGAACCAACAAAAGTAAATCCCCGACTTTTCAAAGCTTTGCTCATGGCATCACTTTCGGGACTGGTAGGCGGAATATTCGCGTTTGAATTGGGTTGGTTATCTATAGTTTTACCATTTGTAAATTGCCAGATAAATGAATCAAAACTTCCATACTCTATTTGAATAGCAATAAAGGCTTGAGCATTTTTAATAGTACCAGAAATCTTTAATTTATTGCGGATAATACCTTCGTCATGCATCAATCTTAAAACATCTTTTTCAGTAAATTTTGCAACTTTATTTACATCAAAATCTGCAAATGCTTTCTTAAAACCTTGTCTTCTATGAAGGATAGTTTTCCAGCTTAATCCAGCTTGAAAACTATCCAAAACAATAAATTCAAAGTGTTTTTTGTCATCGTGAACAGGTTTACCCCATTCATTTTGATGATAGGCCAACATCAATTCATCAGAACCTGGCCAAGTGCAATTCATTCTTAAAAATTAGAAGAATAAACCAAACAAATCATTTCCAAAAATAAGCACCATCAATGTAAGTAGAATAATCATTCCAACATATTGAGCTCTTTCTAAAAACTTCTCACTTAAAGGTCTTCTTAATATTATTTCTATCAATAAAAACACAACATGGCCACCATCTAAAGCAGGAATAGGTAGAATATTCATGAAAGCTAATCCTAATGAAATAAGTGCTGTTAATACCCAAAACTTCTGCCAAATCCATTCACCTCCATAAAATTTTGCAATACCAATAGGCCCTTGAACAGCTTTATTCACAGCGATATCACCTTTAAATATTTTCTGCCAACCCATTATTTGAGTTTGAATAGTTTCTACTGCTTTTTTGTAACCGGCAGGAAATGATTCAAAAAATCCAAACTTTACAGTTTCATATTCAAAATCTTTTGTGTCGGGCTTAAAACCAACCAAACCATTCTCATCAATTTGAATTTGCAAAACAAGTTCTTGTCCGCCTCTTAATAAAGTGAAGTTGGTAGGTAAACCCTTTCTATTGTTCACAATAGTTTTAAAATCATCAAAATATTCAACAGAAATGGTATCAACTTTAGTGATAACATCATTTACCATTAAACCAGCCTTTTCAGCTGGAAAACCGGGAGTGATTTCATTAACAAAAAAATGCATTCTTGGTGAGAAGAAATCTGCTTTTGCCGAGCTAAACTTCTTGATAAAATCAGAAGGAATAGAAACATTGATTTCCTCACCATCTCTTAAAACAGTGTAGTTAACACCATTTCCAAGGATATGTTCAATTTTTAAAGCCTCTTCAAAACGAACAATGTTTTCACCATTAACTTTTATTAGTTTATCACCTGTTTTAAAACCATATTCTTTGGCTAATTCAGAAGGAACAATACCATTTTTTACTGAATCATTTTTAGTATACTTTTCTCCATAAGTATAACTCAGCATAGCAAAAATGATAATGCCTGTAATTACATTTACAACAACACCACCAACCATTACTATTAAACGTTGCCAAGCTGGTTTGCTTCTGAATTCCCATGGTTGAGCTGGTTGTTTCATTTGCTCAGAATCCATGCTTTCATCAATCATTCCAGCAATCTTAACATATCCGCCTAAAGGCAACCATCCAATTCCCCATTCAGTATCACCTCTTTTAAATGAAAATAATTTAAAATCCCAGGCATCAAAAAATAGATAAAATTTTTCCACTTTAATTCCAAAAGCTCTTGCTGCTAAATAATGCCCAAACTCGTGGAGAATAACCAAAATCGAAATTCCCAAAATTAATTGGGACGCCATAATCAATACCTGCATAGTCATTTTCTAATGAGGTGCGAAAATAGGATTCAATATTCAATTTACCATGAACCAGTTTGGTTTCTATAAATTGATTGAACCGATTAAATAAAATCAGTCTTTAATACGAGTTTATTTATAATAACCAAGTACTTACAAATTACAAGCCAACGAATTATAATTTTTAATTCAATGCTTTTGAGTCCTTATAATTAATCACCTTCCAAATTAGATTAAAATTAATCGGGCTATCAAGCTAATTTCTGTTGAATAAAACTTGAAAAATTGAATGATAATCTAGAAGACTTAAGGTGAAATATTGTGCTTCTTTTATTCAAAATTTTAAAATTAAGGTTTTCCTGAATAAGGATTAAAATAGTGAATTATGAAATGTTATTGTTGTAAAAAATAAAATTTATCTACAACTAGAAAATACAACAATTAACTGAATTTCAAATAATTGATTAAAACATAAAAAATCACAGTAAAAGTTTTAAAGTATCTATTTCAATGATTTAAAGAAAGAACAGAACTTCAATTGAAATAGAACTAAAAATGAAAAATAAAATAACAAAATCTGTCGATTCATTAGCAGCTCAAATAATAAGCACACACCAACATTTTTTCAAACAAGCAGACAAAGCTATAAATATTTCTCTGACGCTGAGAAACTGGGTAATGGGATATTATATAATAGAATTTGAACAAAATGGAAATTCACGTGCAAAATATGGTGATAGACTAATCCCAACATTGGCAGAAAAGTGCAAATCTGTTAAAGGCATTGATGAAAGAGCACTAAGAAATTTCAGGCAATTTTATCAAAGTTATCCTCAGTTTTATCATTTTGTTACTCTTATATTGAATCAACAAAGTGGAAATAATTTCATAAAAAACGTTAAGAGAAAAAATTTAAAAGAGCTGAAACTACCTGAAAAAACAGGGCTTAAGAGCAATCTGAGATTAAACCCAATTCGGGGGACAGTGTCCACCGAATTGCAATCAGCTGAAATTCTGAACTATACAAAATTACTTCTCGAAAAATTATCTTATTCTCACTTCGAAATCCTTGCTGTTATTGAGGATGCAGAAAAGAGGAATTTTTATGAGAATGAATGTATAGATGGTATTTGGGGAATAAGGGAGCTTAAAAGACAAATAAGCAGTTTGTACTATGAACGTTCGTACATGAGCAAAAAACCGGAAAAGCTTAAAGCAATTAATAAAAGAAAAATGAATAAATTGAACTCTTCGGAAGTAGTAAAATCAGTGTATTCATTTGAATTTTTAGGTTTAGAGCATAAGGATGCCGTTGAAGAAAATGATCTTGAATCTGCTTTATTAGACCATCTGCAAGACTTTATGATTGAGATGGGTAATGGGTTTTGTTTAGAATCAAGACAAAAGAAAATTCTTATAGGTGATACAAATTATTTTATTGATTTGGTCTTTTATCACAGAATATTAAAATGCCATATTTTGGTAGAATTAAAAGTAGATCAATTTGCTCCTTTACATATAGGTCAATTAAATACCTATGTTAATTTTTTCAAAAAGGAAATCAAACAAAAGGGAGATAAAGCACCAATTGGAATTTTGCTAGTTACAAATAAAAATAAACCTTTAGTTGAATTTGCAACAGCCGGAATGGACAATAACTTATTTGTATCAACATATTTATTGAAACTTCCAAAAAAAGAAAAATTAGCTGCATTTGTAAAACAAGAATTAAAAAACCTCCGCTAAAGTTGAAGTTAATAAATTATAATATTGAGACTTGAATTCGAACATCTCATAAGTTTGAAACTCGTATAAAGAATTAAACAAAATTGCAAGTGAAATGAGTTAAAATTTTAGTTAACTATTTCCCATATACTTATAAGCCTATTTACTTGTCAAATACGGAATTGAATTCCGTATTTGACAAATTTCTAATATATCATTTAATTAATAATCAATTACTTAAAGATATATAAATAATAAATTTAAATCAAATTTTTACAATGTGAAATAAAATAATCTAAGAAAAAAAACAAAACTTCAAGCATATAATTTTAAAACCAATTTGATTATATTAGTCTACTGAAAAAAACATAATTGGACTATATATTCATATTAAAAAAGTTCACTTTATTATTGTTAAAGTACTCAAGTCTTAAAATCAAAATTTCAAAAGAAATGAAAGAATTTAAATTATTAATTCTTGGTTTATTATCAATAGTTACATATCATACAAATGCTCAATGGATTGAATTAAAAGATAATTCAGGTTTTTATTTCGATCACAGAATTTATGATATGGTAACCGATTCCTTAAACAATGTTTATGCAGCTGGCTTTTTTGCAAATGATTCAGGATGTTTTATTGCCAAATGGGATGGCACTAGTTGGACAGAGCTTGGGGGGAAATATGTTTCAACTTTCAATTCCGCTATAACAACAATTCATTTCGATAAATTTGGAAATTTATATGCAGCAGGATCATTTTCAGATTTCAAAGGAAAACCATACAGCGAACAAAAAATGATAGCAAAATGGGACGGAAAAAATTGGAAAAAAATTGGCATTTTCAACAATAAAATAATTTGTATAACATCTGATGATTTAGGCAATATATATGTCGGTGGACAGCTCATAAACAAAAACCAAAAAACTTATGTTGCTAAATATGAAAACAATACTTGGCAAGAACTTGGAGGTAATGACAGTTCAACATTTAGTGGAGGAATCAATTCGATTGTTTTTGATAGCAAATCAAATTTATATGCCGGCGGATATCTATTAAACAATTCACGAAAATTAATTGCAGCTAAATGGGACGGCTTAAACTGGAGTGAATTAGGAGCAGATTCAGGATATTTTAATGACGGCATTTCTTCTTTGGCTATAGACAAAAATGATAATATTTATGCAGGAGGTTTCTTTAAGAATGCAAAAAAACAATGTTATATTACAAAATGGAATGGGAAGCAATGGATAGCAAGTGAAGGATTGCCAATTGATACAATTGGCTATGCATCAATAATAGAACTAAAATGTGATTCTGAAGGAAATGTTTTAGCAGTAGGATTTCTAAGAAATCAACAAAACGATTTTATTTTAGGCAAGTGGAATGGAAAAGATTGGAATGAATCTGTTTTAATTGAAAATACAAAATTGGAATCAATTTCCTCGATATTAATCGACCATAATAACCAAATACTTATTTCATTATACGATTGGGACAAATCGGTTGTCATTAAACGCACTAATCCTTTAGGTTTAACTGATTTTGAAAATTCTAAAATACTAGTTTATCCTAATCCATTTAGCAATAAAATCAATGTTACAAATACGAGTGGAGATGAAGAATATGTTCTTAGAGATATTTTGGGAAACAATATTTATAGCGGAAAACGAATACATGAAATAGACTTTAGTTTAATCCCAATTGGTCCATATATTTTTCAAATAAATACCGATGATAAAACATCTACACTTAAGATTTTAAAAGAATGAAGATATTTTTTAGGAAACGATTGATACGTCTTACTTGATGATCTTACTTTTGAGTCAAAATGATTTGGAAATAAAGATTTTAGCTTAGAAGTAAGTTACTAAAAACCAATACAGTATTAAAGCCAAATAGTTTAAAAAGATTGGATTTTACCTTTAAGATTTCCCATATTTAGACAATCAAATGGGCTGGAGTTCTTTTAATTAACTTAAGTAAAGAAAAAGTATTTGTGATTTTCCTAATCCTCCAAAACCAAACTGTACTTACCACTTAATGCTTTTTGTTTAGCTAAGAATTCGTTTTGCTTTTTGTCGTAGATATCATAATTATTTTGTTCTTCTAATTTTAATGCTTCGACTTCTTGTTCACTAAAGATTTCCCTGATTCATCATATCATTCATTCTATTTAATAATTCATCCAGATTAACTGTGAATTCCTTGTATCATATAAAAAGTGATAAAAGCATCTTTAAAACTTGAATCTTCACTAAGATTCTTCTTTGTTTCTGAGCTTTTTAATTCTGATTGTACTTCATCTTTTAGATTTTGAAATAAAGAATCTGAATTTTCTTCTGAATTTTGCCAATTATCAAAAGCAGTGATTACCTTTAATTGCCTCGCAACTATATCCTTGATAAAAGACAATGCCTCATTTTTTGATTACACCACCATAAGCAAAAAAGTAAATTAATAAAAAAAACATCCCTGATATCTTTATTGCCTTAAAAGCTTAATTGTAATCATAAATCGATTAAACAAAAAAGAAATCTGAATTTCGATTGAAGTTTAATAGTATTAACAGCAAAAGAATTTTCATTAAAATATCATTTTAAATTCATTTTGAATTCATTTTGAATTCACTTTTAACAAGAAAAATGAAATTCAAGATTTCAGAACTTGAATGATAAAATCCAAATTAATTTATAATTTTTTATAAAATTCACACAGAATCAAAGCAATATGAAAAGAAAAAATAGTTTTCTAAGATTAAAAACCTACCTTCGCACACCCAAACATTTCATTTGCTGAATCTTCTTACAAAAGCCTAAGCTCTGAAAACCTAAGAAATTAAAAACTAAAAATAAATAATGGCTAAATCACAAGAAACATTCAGTAAAAAAGAAAAAGAAAAACTTAAACTTAAAAGAAGAAAAGAAAAAGAGGAGAAAAAAGCAGAACGTAAAGCAAACGCTGTAAAAGGCGGCGAATTAGAGGATATGATGGCCTACGTTGATGAAAATGGAAATCTAACAACCACTCCTCCAGATCCTAAAAAGAAACGTGTCAACAATGTTGAAGACATGGTTATTGGTGTACAACGTCAGGTTGCTGAAGCAGTTGAAATCCAAAGAAAAGGGATAGTTAGCTTTTTTAATGAATCCAAAGGATATGGCTTTATCAAAGATTTGAAAAATCAAGAAAGTGTATTTGTACATATCAATGGTCTTGTAGAAAAAATAAAAGAAGGGGATAAGGTTAATTTCGAAATCGAAATGACCCATAAAGGTGCTAGTGCAGTTCGTGTAAAAATGGATCGCGGTGAAAAAGCAGTTCCACCAGCTCCTGTTGCTCCTCCTGTTGTTGTTGCAGAAGAAAAATCTGAAGAGAAAGAAGCTTAAAACAAGCTGTTGGCCGTTGGCTTTTGGCACAATTTCACATATTAGGAACTTTATAGTTCTATATAAAAATCCATTTTCTTTTTGAAGGTGGATTTTTTTATGAGCTTTTAGCTATTTGCTGTTGGCCATTGGCTTATGATTTTAGTAATAGTAAATTGGTTCTATTCATGCCCCATTTTCATTTTATTTGAAGAAGAATAATTCTTTTTTTACATGCAATCGAGCCAACAGCCAATTGCCAACAGCTAAAGGCCTTTTCAATCTACATCCCCTTACTTTTCTGCAGTATCGTTTCATACGATTTTGATAATGAATCAATTTGATTATCATATTTCCTTGATTGTTCCAAAGAGGCTTTAAACATGGTTTCAAAAAACATCAATCTATTTTGTGTATACAAATGCAATAATTCATTTCTATTGTCAAGAGCTTTATCTAGCTTTAATTCATCAAGCTCTTTTGTTATTTGGTTACATTTTGTCCATGTTGGAATGATTTCCATACTCATAATTTGGGTGGCAGAATCCTCATTCATACCTTGAATTTTTTCTTGTGATTGAATGGCTCGTTCTTCCAAATATTTGAACTCATAAATTAACTTTTCATATCTTCCATAAGGATTATCAAGTTTACTTACAAACCATAAACTTAGCACCAAATACAAGCTCATTATTATTGCAGGTAATTTCCATTTGTAAAAGGTATTTGTCGAAAATCTTAGTCCAAAATAATACGAATAACCAGCAATAATGCCTGCTAATAATCCTCCAATATGAGCAGCATTATCAATTCCATCATTTAAGCCAAATGCCAAGTTATAAACTACAAATAAGCCTATGCTCGACAATAAAGGTTTCCTTACTCTCCTATCCAGTAAATTCGAAACTAAAAGCGCCAGAAATAATCCATATAAACCAAAAATTGCTCCTGATGCCCCCGCTCCAACTGTAGCAGGATGCCACCATAAACTGGCACAACTTGCTATAATTCCACAAAAAATATAAGCCAATAGATATCGCCATTTCCCTAGTAATAATTCTAATTGTGCTCCTACCATCAAAAGAGCAAACATGTTCATCAACAAATGAACCAAGCCAATATGTACAAAAAATGCACTGATTATTCTATACCATTCCCCATCTAAAACTGCAGGTCTGAATACACCTCCCCAAACAAAAACATCATTTGAATTAGGCTCCATTATAGATACTCCGAAAAATACCATCAAAGCAAAAACAAAAAAATTGATATTGATAAGAATTGGAGTAATAAAGTAATCCTTTTGGGGAACAAAAAATGCCAATATATCTTTTAAAGCCGAAGGATTCTCTTCAGTTACTTTTCCATCATCCAAGCGCAGTTCTTCTGTAGGAATGCTTTCCTTATACGCTTTATATAGTTCTACAAAATCATCTTCAATCCCAGAATCTTTCAATTCCCAAAAGGCCAACTTAAAACTTTCTAGGTACTCAAAATTTCTGTCTTCATCAAACAATGAACCATCACCTGATTCACTTTTAATGAATAAGGTTTTGTCTTTCCAATTACAGAAAATTACAGAAAAAAATCCTTGTTCAATTGGATTACTAAATGCATAAAATGCTTTTTCGTCAATGGCTATTACGTTCCAGTTGTTTTTTTGAAAAGCAGCCAATGCAATTCCCATTTGGTAACTTTTTGAGTCATCCAAAATAAAAATTGAATCTGAACTTGATGGAGGAAAACCAAATGCCATGATTAGTAATACTTAGACATTTCAGTAAAAAAGCCAAACCAGTTTTGCATTTTACCTTCACTTTTACCTAATCTTACCATGATTAAATTCTTGGCAGGATTGACATAAATATATTGACCTAAAATTCCATGGGCAACAAAATCTCCATCCTTTGAAGGAATCCACCATTGGTTATTATAATACCAAACACTTCCCTCTTTTTCTTCAATTTTTGTAGATTCTTTTACCCAATCTTCATTGATAATTTGAACGCCATTCCAATTGCCTTTGTTTAAATACAATCTCCCAATTTTTGCATAATCCAAGGCTTTCGTATTCAAACAACAGAATGTTTTTTCCATGCCATTTTTCTTTTTATCAATGCTCCAACTTGCTGGATATTGCATTTGTAAGGGAGTCCATAATTTTTCCTGTAGATATGATGTTACAGTCTTCGGAGCCAATACATGATCAAGAATCAAACCTAACAATTGCGTATTTCCACTTGAGTAGTAAAATTCAGTTCCAGGTTCTTTTGCACATTTCATTTTGGCACATTGATTACGTAATTTTCTTCCATAATAAAATGCTGCTGCATCACCAAAAGGATTCACATAACTTTCACTGTAATCAATGCCTGAAGTCATATCCAATAAATGACGGATTTTTACCTTGCTCATTTTAGGGTCTTTCATTTCAGGTAAGTATTTGGTAATGGGATCTTCAACTGATGTAATCTTGCCTTCTTGAATTGCAATTCCAATTAAAATTGATGTTACAGATTTAGCAACCGAAAAAGAAGGAACATCTGATTCACGATTATACTTATCAAAATAGTTTTCATACAATAAACTATCGTTTCTAATGATTAAGTATGCTACCGTTTTTTGAGACTCAAGAAACTTTTCAAAGCTCAACTTCTTTCCATTCATCTCTAATTCCTTGGGGCCTTTCTGCTCTTTAACCTTAAAAAATTCAAATGGTTTATTCGATGCAGTTAATTCACGTGATGGAAATTTTTTATGGTCTTTGATATCTGCAAAATTGTAGAAAATAAATCTACCTAACTGACAAGAACCAAAACTAATTAGTAGTATAAAAATGAACCCGATTTTGAATTTAATCATCCCACAAATTAAAAAGAAACCTGATTATTCTTCGTAAAAAAATCTACTCTTTTAACATCTTAAGGTAATCAATCAAAATTTGGTCTCGGATTTTATATTTTTTGATTTGTTCCTTTAAATAATCATATCCCTTTTTCTTGTTTGATTCAGAAACAAAAATCTTTGTTTTTAAAAGCACAAATCTACTAAAATAGGGCCTTTCAGGTAGATTCATCATAGAATCACAAATCATTAAACTTTGAGTAAATTTCGATTCATTAAACAAAACAACAGCTTCTTGTAAAACCTGTAAATTTTTATCTTTTGAAGATATAAGGTCAATGTCTTTTATTAATTCAACCTGATTATTATTACTAATATTGACATTATTAGCTGATGGTAAAGATTGCTTTTTGCTTGATGGCTCATATAAACTTTTCGTTTTACGATTGGCTTGCGAAACTTTTGAAGCTGATTCTTTTGTTAATACATTTTGAGGAACATTAACAACAGAAGGAACTTGTGTAACTTTAGATTCACTTATACTCAAATCAGATTCGGTTTGATTCTGTGTCGGTGCCGCCTGATTTTCAGTCATACCAGTTCCTTCACTTGAAACAGATTCTGTAACAGTAATATCATTATTACTAAGATTTTCTGGTTGAGTTTGAATATTAGATTCAACAATAGGTTTTATTCCTTGCTTTTTTGATGCTGTTTTTTGTTGTATATCAATTACTTTCTCTTTAGTAATAATTTCGTTTTCATGCAATTTTACTCCAGATTCAGTTTCCAAATTGATTTTTTCAGGCTTGATAGCCAACTGATTTTGAGAAGGAAATAAAAACCAAAAGAGAAGTAAACCAAATAAAACAGAAGCTGCGATACTAATGGTTGTGACATTTAAAAATAGAAATCGCTTTTTCGTTTTTTTATCAATTTGATTTTTAATGTTGTTGATTTGAGATTCAAGTGCAGCAGGTGTTTTCATGGCATCAATACCTTCTTTGATGTCTGAACAGATTTCGCAATTTTGGCAATGCGAATTCAACAGACGAATTTCATCTGCATTTAATTTCCCAACTGAATATTTCAGCCAGTTTTGTTCGCTTATACAATTTTGCTCATCCATACACTTAATATTAAAAATAAGTACAATCCTTTTTTATTCAGAATGATTTTTAAATTTCTTTTACCATTCTGAATAGCACTTTTCACCTCATTTAAACTCAATTTTTCTTGTTTTGCAATTTCTTCATACGACATCCCTTTTAAGTAAAATAACTCAACACAAGTTCTTTGCTGATTTTTCAATTCAGGTAAAGCTTGTTCAAGTATTTGCAATTGTTCCTCTTTTTCTGGTCTATCATCTATTAGATGCAAAAAGAAATCAGATTCCATAAAACCATCAGTATTTTCTTTAAAATCTAAAAATGATTCTTTTGAAGGCTTTCTTAAAATCATTAAAGAATGATTCTTAGTTATCGTATATAACCATGCTTTAAAATTTTCTGGTTGATGCTGATGTATATCTTTTAATAATTTTTCAAAAATATTCATCACAGCATCATTTGCATCGTCTTCGTTTTTTAAGTATTTCATAGATACTGTAAAAACCATCAAAGCATGTTTCTTAAAAAGTTCACCCAATAGTTTTTTATCCCTACTCTGCTTGTATAAGCCTAGGATTTCTTCATCATTTAAACTACTGATTTGAAGGGTCATAAAAAATATTTAAAAAACTTTTATGGAAAAGTTTGTGCGTTTGCATCCTTCAGTTAACAAAACAAAAAATTATGAAAAGACTCATTTTTGCTATCATGTTGCTGATTTCAGTTTCTGCACAAGCACAAAACAAACCAATTAAAGCACATTTACAAAAAGTTCAGGTATTCTTACAGGGTGCTTATTTATTTTATCAAGAAAATGTTTACCTCTTACCAGGAAATAATGAGTTTATTTTTGAAAACATTTCTCCTGTTATAGATGAAAATTCGCTACAAGCTTCTTCGAAATCTGGAGTGGTGATGGAAACCTCACATCATATTTTATATAAGGAAAAACCTAAGAAAACAGGTCAATATGATAAGGCTTTAAGAGATGTAAGAGATTCAATTGAAGATATTCGCTTCGACCTAAAAGAAATTGATTACAAATACAAAGTGATTGTTGCAGAAAAAAATCTATTGGTTAATAACCGAATGATGAAAGGTGAATTCCCTAAAGATTCTTTGCCTTTGTTAAGAGATGCTCTCAATCTGTTAAAAGAAAAATTAAGTAGCATTTTAGAACAAGAATTCAAACTCGACAAATACAAATCGAAAAAAGATAAAACACTCGGACAATTACAAACCAGAGAACAGAATTTAATCAATTTACAAAATGGCCAATATGATAACGGTAGCGAAGAACCTGTTGCTACACATCGCGTAATTGTTACCATTTATGCTGAATCACCAGCAAATGCAATAGTCAATTTTAATTACCTAATTGCCAATGCATCGTGGACACCTTCTTATGATTTAAAAGCTGAAGAAAAAAGTAAAAACATGCAATTGGTTTATTTCGCATCTATTAATCAGCAATCTGGCATTGATTGGAAAAATGTAAACATGAGTATCTCAACTACCAATGCTTACGATAACAATACGAAACCAGAATTGAGTCCATGGGTAATTAGTTTTATAGAATACTTCAATAGAACTAAAAGAAAAGCCATCGGTATAACCTCCAATAGCGCTATTCCAATGCAGAAAGAAAGTGTTACTTATAATAATGCACCAGAAATGGATATGGCTGAACAAAAATCAATTACTGAATATATTGAAGTAACAGAAAACCTGATTAGAACTGAATATGATATTAAATTGAACTATGAAATTAATAGCGATGGAAAAAATCATAAAGTAATGATTAACCAAAAAAACATTCCTATGAATTTAGAATTTGCTGCTGTTCCGAAACTAAGCACTGATGCCTTTCTAATGGCAGGAGTAGGTGGTTGGGAAGATTTAAACATCTTACCTGGTAAAGCTAGAATTCATTTTGATGGATTATTTGCAGGAGAAATTATGTTGATGGCAGATGGTGTAAAAGACACCATTTTTGTAAATCTTGGAAAAGATAGAACCATTGGATTGAGCAGAAAAAAAATCAAGGAAAAATACAAAGTAAAATTCATCGACCAAGAAAAAGTAGAAACCAGAAGTATTGAATTGGTAGTAAGAAATTCAAAAAATATTCCAATTGAAATTAAACTTGAAGACCAAATTCCTGTAGTACAAGGAACCGAAGAAATCAAAGTGAATTTATTGGATGGTGACGGAGCTGAACTAGATCCTTTAACAGGATTACTTACCTGGAAATTGAAATTAAATTCAAAAGAAAGTAAAAAAATCATCTTCACTTATGAAGTTAGGTATCCGAAAGGGAGGACGGTAGCTAATCTTTAGTTGCTGCGCAACTAAAGAGGCTTTTGGCCATTTGCTTTGGCTTTTGGCTTAGATTTGAGTAGGATAAAAAATTGTCTTTCTAATAAATATTTTCAATTCTTCTATAAACAAAAACGCTGCTGGGAAGTAGCGTTTTTTTTAGGCTTCTAGCTACCTGCTGCTGGCATCTGGCTTTGTTTCTTTTAGAAAGAAAATCATAATTCTAATATACATTTTTTCGAATATCCGCATGTTTACCAGCAATTGTTTTTATAAATCTGGAGAATGTGTTGAGAAACGTTTTCAAAAAGTTTTTGGTGATTAATTGTTCTTTATTTTGAAATTTAAGACCCCGATAGGTGGTCAAACGTTTATAGAAAAATGATTGATAAGATTTCCCCCAAACCCTTCCAACGCGGACCTTTGGTCCGCGTTGGAAGGGTTTGGGGGAGGGTGTTTCTTTACTTATAATTTTCTACAATCATGTCATCCCTTCAGGATTTTAAGAATTTCATGAAATCTACAAGCTTACTTTTCTAATGAATTATTTCAAGATGATTCTGAATATTTCTAGTAATCATCTACATGTATGCCTTTGAAGGTTTAAAAAATAAATTTTTAGGTAAGGATGCGGATATTCGTGTACATTTTTATTTGTTCAATTATCCAAAACGCTGCTCGGAAATGGCGTTTTTTTAGTTTGTTTTTGAATGATGCAAAATTATTTCTTTCAACGAGAAATTGTTTTAATTACACAAAATCGAAAGCCAATGGCAAACAGCTAACTGCCAATAGCTATACTAATCTATTACCATTTTATATGAATAGAATTTTGCATCTTGTTGCAGATAGATAAAGTAAATTCCGGGTAACCAAGTTGAGGAGTTTATTTCAATAGAATTTATGCTTTCTGTTTGATAAATTAGTTTACCTTGAATATCAATTACCCTCAAATTGAACTCCCCTTCAATGTCAATTTTAAATGAATTTGATGCTGGATTGGGATAAATATATATTTTCTCATAACCACCAAGTTCATTGAATCCAGAAGGATAACCCGTTTCAAACCAGCGTGCATTTGACCATGCACTAAAAACTTCATTTATTCTGCTACGAACTCTCCAAAAATATTTAGTTTTCTTAGTTAAGCCAACAAATTGAATGGATGTATTAACTGTATTACTTCTGGCAGTGACATTAGAAAACAATGAATCGGATGAAACCTCAACATCATAAGAATTTGCATTTTGAGAAAAACTCCAATTTAATGTTACGCCAGAAACTGCCATATTTAATGCAGCATTGGCTGGTGATAATAAAGATGGAATTGCAATGTTTGGTGCTTTAATTGTAGTAAAACTATAAAATGCAGACCATGCACTTGTATCTTTTGTATGATATGCTCTCGCTCTCCAATAATACTTGGTATTAAAAAAACAATTTATATTGGTATTGGGTGAAGAATTAACTGGAAGTGTGAAAATTTGAGTCCCAACAAAATTTGAATCAGTAGCAAATTGATATTGATACCTTAATTCTGATGTACTGCCTTGAATTCCCCATTCTAATTTAGGTGTTATACTGATGTTTAAAGCATTGTTTAATGGACTTGTTAACCATACATCTTGAGTAGTTAAAAAATTGAAAGGCAAACTCCATGAGCTGGTATCTATTGGATTGATGCAACGCGTTCTCCAATAATATTTTGTTCTAAAGTTTAAATCCTTCGGAAAATTTAATTGAATATACTGAGGTGAAATTTCATCTGGTACATGTAAATCAATTCCACTTTGTTTTAAAGGACTTTCAAAACTTAGACTTGAATCTAGTTCCCACTGTATAAATTGAGAACCCAAAATACCTGTAACTAAAGCATTGGTAGTTGGACCAGTGCCAATATAATTATTTTGTGGGGAATAATTGATTGGTCTAAAAATAGTAGTAAATGTTTTTGTTGAAGCCTCGGCTGTATCTTGGTCTTTAATAGCATAAACTCTAAAAACATATTTTTGTCCATACTTTAAATAGGTTTCAAAATAATGATAAAATGAGCCATCATATTGAAAACTATCAACCCTTATAAAATTAGATGAAGGTATTATTCCAAACTCAGAACCGGTATCAATTTCCATCACATGATTGGTGGCCCAGGTTTGTTTTTTGAAAGAAAGTTTAACACGAACTGAAATGTTCATAGCATTCATGTTTGCTAAATTTACTTGGCCAGTATAAATTCTAAAATTTGAACTTAACCAAGCAGCAGTATCTGTATCATGAAAATAACGAATCCTGAAATTATACCATTTTTTGAGTTTTAGTTCACTTTTAAAAGCATAGCCATTAAATTGGGTGATGGTGTCTTTTATTAAAATTGTTTTTGCAGAATCTGCATACAATTGAAACTGACATCTAGTACCATTTAACTGGCGCCATCCAAAATTTGGAGATAAGCCTCCAACTGTAGAGCCATTTGTAGGAGAACTTATATTTCCATTTTGGGTAACTCGTATAGGTGCAATAAATGACCAATTTGAATATTTCCCTTTATAAATCGCTCTTATTCTATAATAATAGTCTTTACCAAAACTAAGGTTTTTAAGGGTATCTAAAATAATTCCTGGTTCAATAAAATGCTCTATTAAATTGGATGTATTAAATCCTGAACTGGTATCGGCTTGCAATTGAATGGTAGACAATCCGGCATTTGTCCAGTTAGGCGTAATTCTTGGGTCTACCAACTGAGTGATAGTACTTGCATTAAGCGTTGGCATTTGATGAAAAGTATATTTCCATATTGGTGTCCAACCAAAAGTATCACCATAAGAATTAAAAGATCTTACTCTCCAGAAAATGGTTCTGCCAAATGAAAATAATATAGAATCATTTAACTTATTGTCTGATTGAACCCTTAACAATTTGTTAGATGAATTTAATGTGATTGCAGTATCAACTTCAAAAATATAACGAATATTGGGAGAGTTTCCTGCAACAGGATAAATTAAATTCACAATAGCACCTGTAGCATTATTTGAAGGAGAATTTTGTCCTAAAACTCCGTATTGTGGTGTGAAGTTAAAAGTAACTGACCAAGGCGATGTATCGGATATTGAATAAGCTCTGGCTCTCCAATAACAAGTTTTATTCAACTTTAATTCAGGGCTAAAAACACTGTTATAAGTTGAAGTATCGAATTTCATCCAAGGACTTGAAAAGTTAGCTAAAGTATCGAATTGAAATTGGTATCCTTTTGCACCGGTAACATTATTTACAGATACATTGATAGTAAAATAGGTAAATGTTGCACCATTTTGGGGAAAAGAAGGAACTGGAGCATTAATTGATTTAACATTAAAACTTATACCAATCAATAAAAAAAACAACACTAAATACCTCATTTTAAATATTTTAAAAACAAATATAACTTAATAGAGTATAAGCTATTAAAATGAGTGAAAAATTAAGAAATCCTAATTCAATAAGATTCAAAATCGAGTTAATAATGATTTCGGATATCTTTATCTAAAAGATCAATTTAGTCTTGAAATCAATTATTATAACAAACTTTTAAAACCGATTAATATCATTTTTCAATGATTGAATCAAACAAAAAAAAACACCTAAGAAAACCAATTTATTTTTATTGATTTTCTTAGGTGAATTTCTTTTATGAAGGAAATTTATTCCTTCTAAAATAAGGTTCAGTTTAAGTTTAAAATCTTACTCAATCATAAAGTGAACTTTTCTATTCATTTGGTTGCTTCCTTTATCGGAACCACGTTTTCCCAAAGCTTTAATAATTACACGGTTAGTTTCAATACCATTTTGTTTGAGGTATTCTGCAACTTTATTGGCTCTTTGTTCAGATAACTTCATGTTCCAATCATCAGAACCTGTATTATCAGCTGAACCTAAGATATTGATTTTGATATCTTTGTTTTCTTTTAATGTTTTGCTTGCACGATTTAGGATATCAATACTTTCAGCATTTAACTCAC
>JAIYDG010000544.1 GCA_027487625.1 Bacteroidota bacterium | reverse complement strand
GATTGGTAAAAGCCAGAACGACCAAACACTCGAGAGCTTAGTACTTGGTACAACAACCATCCATTTGTCAGCAGATTGACCGATGTGTCTGGCGTCTCGATGGTCACAGATTGCAGCACATCCAACCAGAATGCCTTTGTGTTTTTCAACAATTGATGGACAATCAGATTACTACGAATTCGCTCACACAAATCCTTTGCGCTGTTAGACGAATGAGTCGCTCCTAGCACAAATGCAACTTCCATCGACGACTCTGGCTTCAGTTCGATTGGTACCATAATTGCTGCGCATGGGTCAAGCGCACTGCCCACTGTTCCTGATAAGCGGATTCGTTCCATGGCTGCTGGACAGGACGGCGTGCGGTTATATCCAATAAACTCGGATCTATCTGCTGTCATTGAACAGTCATGACCAATCACACCAAAGAAGCCCACGTGCATACCAAAGTCCAGATTATATGGATTGCGAGCCATGATCGACTTTGTATATGTACCATACTCTGCATCCGTGATGATATGAGAGCTCGTGCGGTCCCTCAACTCACCAAGCACCCACTCGACAAAACCAGCCACTGTGAGCTTGCGGTGTCGGCCACTATGGTTCTTGATCTGCACAAGGAAGATCTTGACAGACTCGTTTGGTGGCACAAAAGTGACCATGTCACTGCGGATTCCAAACTCGGAGTGTTCCCAAACCGAATATCCGTATCCATGGCGAACAGCGTATGGAGTTTTTCCTTGCATGGGTTGAAGTTGAGGCGACCAAAACTGGCCTGTTTGATCATCACGAATATAAAATGCTTCTCCACTCACATCCGTTACCACATCATTGGCCCAAGGAGTCAAACGGAACTCATGAGCATTTTCAAACCATGTGTACCCAGACCCTCTTTCGGAAACGACAGTTCCGAAGGTTTCATTTGCCAAAACATTTGACCAGGGTGCGGGTGTGGATTTACCTTCCTCCAGCATCATCACAAACTCTTTACGGCGTTGATCAAACCCTCCGTATTCGTTGACTTCAACCAACTCACGCTGCTCCAACGGTGCGATACCTCCCAGCAATGAAGAGTCCTTCCTCTCGTTCTCGCTCGAGATGGGGGCCTTTGGCAAGGGCAAGGTTGTGGACTTTGAATGGTCGCCACTGGGATGAGAAAGCCTCAACAATGGTGGCAACTCGCGCTCTTTTCGAGGTTCACGGTGAATCTGGTCCACAAGTCGACCTCCATAATCCGAAATCACAATGCGAGCAGTGCTGTACAGCAAAATACTCTCGTGTTCGGAAATATTCTCACCTCGGACAGGGAAAACTCCACCAGGGCGTTGCAACATGTGAGAAAGCTCGGGCATATTTGCAATCAAAGACAACAACGCAGTCTGCAGTTCATCACGATAGGTGCTTGTCTCATCGTTCCAGATTACCAAATCACAGAGGATACCGTTGGATCGCAAGTAAGTATGGGCCTGCAGACACTGTGTAATGAGGTCCATGTTTGCAACGTCACCGATGCGCACCAGGATGATGCACAAGTCTCCAGAAATACCAAGCCTCCAAAGGCCACTTTGGTTAGACCTGTTCTTTGCAATGAGGCGAGGAGACGCACGGTATCGAGAGTTTGAATAAAGGATACAGCCAGCCAATTGGCAAAACAGCTGAGCCTCAATCTCTGAGATACCCAAGCGGAAGTTGAGTTTCTGGCTGTTGATCCAAGAGTAGTCCATAACACTGTTTGTGTAGGTTTTGCGTTGGGATTTCTGCAGCAACTTGATGGCTTCATCTTTTGTCTCTGCGACACCAGTGATGAAATCAACCATAATGCTCGAATTTGCAGGAATCACAACCTTTTGGCGAATGGCAAACACAGGATCAAGAGGATAGTGAACATCTGCAGGGTTGCGCAGAGAGGTGATATCTGCACACATTCCTCGAGGAGCTTGCATCGAGTAACCACGACCAACAAACTCGTTGCGGTCTGTCTCAAAGGATGGATCCTCCTGAGGAGAGCGCTTTTTGCAGTGGACAAAGCAACTGTGGAAAGCGTACATGGTCTTCTCCTT
Organism: Bacteroidota bacterium; assembly: GCA_027487625.1. Classification (GTDB taxonomy): domain Bacteria; phylum Bacteroidota; class Bacteroidia; order UKL13-3; family UKL13-3; genus CAISCU01. Next base: position 775 of record JAIYDG010000544.1, on the reverse strand, counting down.
GTGCGTGCGAGGCTTACGGAAAGCCAAAATGGCGCGATGGTCCGAAAGAATCTCTGTTTGGATAAAGAGATTGGCAAATGCGCGATGGCTTGCATCTCCACGTGCACTTCCAAGCACAATCTCACTGTAGCTAGTAAGATCAAGTGTTCTTGCCTTGGAGGAGTTGTTTTTGAGTTCCACACGACGGACTTCCAAGGAATCATACAAAGACACTACAATCGTTGTCTTTGACTCAATGTCCTCTTCCACGCGTGTGAATTCGGCCTTTCCTTGACTGAAAAGCACAGAATAGTTGGAGTTGTGAGGTGCTGGAACGGGTGTGGAAGTGGCTGTCCAGAAGCGCTTGTTGTCCAGGTCTCTGATGTAAAAGAACATACCATAATTGTCGAGTGTGATGTCCTCACGCCAGCGACAAATGGAGGTTTCCTTGTAATTAATATACCCAGAACCATGAACTGTGACCATGACATGTAGCTTGCCGTTGGACAGAATGTGAATATCGGGAGCGGAATAAACCTGAAGGCCTTGGTAACGGCGGTTGGAGGATGGGAAGTTACCCTCAGGATTTTTCCAACGGGTCAGCTCCTTCTTGTTGGGATTGATAATGTATGGGATCTTTGGAATCTTTTCCTGCAACAAGAGGTCGTTTGCTGCGAATTCGGGTGTGTTGTAGAATCGTCGCTGGAGAGGCTTATCAAGCAAAGTATAGAGGAGAGCCAAGAATGACATTCCCTCATGGTGGACAAAGAAGCTTTGAATAGGTTGTGCTGTGATT
>JAIYDG010000675.1 GCA_027487625.1 Bacteroidota bacterium | reverse complement strand
ATTTTCACAAAAATACAAAATCAAAAAGAAATCTAAAAACTTACATTCTTGAAATTGGGTATAAACAAAAAATTGCTTAAGTCGGAAAACTAAAAAGAAACACGTGTTCTTCAAACGAAAAATGAAACCAAAAGAAATTGTTGCTTTTTGCTTGTTTACCATTTTAGCCATAAAAGCGAAAAAATGCAACATTGCCAAATATTCGCAACTCTTCGTTGTTATTTCAAGCACAATTTCCACAATTTCCAAATTAAATCTTTACAATATTACAAAACTATGGAGTAAAAATTAAGTATTTTTGCATTTCAAAAATACTTAAAAAGGGGGTAATTTTCCTATTCAAGTATAAAAACACAAAACACCTAACAACGAAAAAACTCTATTCGTTTCAACTTTCACCTAAGCTAGAGCGTCACCCCTTTAAACGAATAATATTAAACGCACCATTTTTCATACACTTAGTAACCCGAGCCACTAATTTTAAGAAATCAATCAACATTTCCAAGCACAAAATTATCTTTATTTTTCACACAAAATAGAATACTTTTCCGAAAAACTATTTATACAAAACTAAATATTATCATTAGAAATATGATTTAAAGTAAGACACGATTTTAACATATTGAATTAGGTTATTAAAAATCACAAAATATACAAAAAAGGTCGCGAATTTATATTATTGATATTAAAGGTCAAGATAAGAATTGTTAAGAGTCAGATTGGGATTATGTACAGATTAGTCAATGTCAATCACTCGAACTGGTCCCTCACTGCGAGGCCTTCTGTTGGACCTCTGGAAGACAATTCGGTGACGACCTCCCTCTGTCCTCAAGATGAAGGAGATGGCCTTAGCCCTGATTCGGGCCCTGAGCCACTCCATGATCTGCGTCTCGACCCCTGTCACGATGTCACCATTGCGAAAGGTGTACCTCACGACCGTGTGGGTCGTGGAGTTGAGGCCATCCGGAGCATCTGGAAAATCCTCAACAACCTCTCTTTGCGTCAACGTGAACTCCGGCCTGTTCCAGATGATGCCCATTCTCCTCTGGATTTGCCTCTCTCGCTCTCGTTCCTCTGCCATTAACTCCTCCATGTACGAGTCAGTTGAAGATGAGGAATTGCTCGCAGTGTCATCACTGCTGTCCTCACTGCTGATGTCAACAGTGGGTTCCCTGTTGTTAGCAGCTGCTTGGTCGGGTGCTTGGTCCATGGCGATTAAATATGTACAAATTAAGAATTGGTATGTACAATATTTACAAAAAACGTTTCTGAAATAAAAATGAAAAATTTTTAAGGTTGTATCCTTTAAAAATTGATCGGGTTAATTACTTATACGAATATACGTAATTAAAATAATACGTATAAAGGAGTCGTTAATGATTACATAACATAATAACATAAAGAAAACATAAAAAAAAATTTAAAAAATTACTACTTACAAAGTAGATCTAGGAAAACTTACAAAAATAAAAGTAAGAAACAATAAAAATACCTTCAAAAGTGCCAAACGAATGGAAAACTTGAACTAACCAAATTCTCAAATGAAACTTAATTACGTTAACATTCCCCGCCCCTACTAGTTAATCTTTTAATAACATTTTTCCCAGTAAGGTACTTCCCCAACAATTGGTTCTAACGCATGATTTTTATATACAGACATGTGTCTTTACCCCTTTTTCTAATTAAGTACCAAATTAATCATTAAAACTTACTCATTTACTCCGGTTTTATAATTTCAAAGCAAGCCACGAGGGTATTGATATAATTTCTACCCCCATCATCGGGGTAGATGCGTTCAATATTTCTAAGCACAGCAACAAAATTAGGGTGCGAAAAAACATTGCTAAGTTGGACCTTTTTAATCACGTTCTTCATCAGCCTGACCTTCTTCTCACCCTTTTCGCAATACCTTGCATTATTGTATAAAACTGAATAGGCAGTTTCCCTTTGGGGTATTGCCTCAACTCTTAATAGGACATTTTTGACCCCCTCCATTCTGTCCTCAACATCTTCCCCCTCCTCGTCTGAGTTGTCAGGGGTCCCCACCTCAGTCAACACATCAAGTAACTCTCTTTCAAGGCGGAGTATTTCCTTATCGTCTTCAGCAATTAACCACCTTAACTTATCTGATTCCATTTTTTAACAAAAACAAGTAAATCCTAGAAGATTTTAACTTAAAGAGGTCCAATCTAGCGAAAGAAGAAGCACAAACTAACTATTCTTACTGTTTTGATGACTTTTTTCTTATCTCACTCTCAAAAAACCGGTTTTTACCCTCATTTTTTAACAAAGCCAGACAAAGCCTATAAATGACCTTCTTTTTCTTTTTCGAATTTTTTTTGAAAAGGGTGAAAGGTTATAGAAGGGTGCAGAAAATTTTTTTCGGTTATAGAAGGGTGCAGAAAATTTATTTTATAAGATATCTTAAACGTTTTTTATTCGCAAAACAACCAAACAGAGACAAGATTAAATAAAAAGTACTTTTTATTCTTTAAATTAGCGCTCCATAAATAAAATAACTTAAAAACTAACACAAAAACATCAATGTAAAAATATAAAAACATTAAGAAAAACACAAGGGAATGAGATGCGAGATGTATAATCAAAATTTTAAGCTCAGGGTCAAATATCATAAAACGAAAAATGAGAAAAATTAAAGAACACAAAAGAATAATGAGCCTTACAAACTAATAATACGAGATCTTTATATGAAGACATATAGGGTCTTTTTGGGCCTTTTTTAGGCTGGGGATTGATCAACCCCCTTCCTGTTCTTCCTGGCAATCCTCTGGCATGCCCCGACTGCCGTAAGAATCAAGGGTACCCCCGCAAATAGAGTGGAGCAGGCAATGATGGTGATTGCCACCATCAATCCAGCCTCTACCTCCAGGGGGTAGCCCGCACACAACCCGAGGCCCTCCCTGATGTCCACAACCACCGTGTGAGGGGTTGAAGCGAGGAGTTTCTGAAAAACAAAAATAAAAAATTAAAATAAGGAAGGAGACCTTTTAGAAATCCTCTTCAAACGAAAAATAAGTATTACACAAAAAATAACCAAAGGTTTTTTCTCTTTAAGAAACTACAATTTAAAAACTCTGTTTGTAATCATAATTAAAAAATTGTTAAAAAAGTGTTCGTTTCTTAAAAACTAAAATTTCATCTTCATTGAATACAGCAAAATTAAAACTTTTCACCAAGAAAAACAAATATTCAGGCTTTAACAAGACAAAATAAAAAACTCTTACCTTCAGTTCAAGGGTGGTCCTTTTTAAATCCGTTTCACACGGCATGCACGTGCAAAAGCCAGGGCCTCGTGTGTCATCAAGTTGAACAAGTGGGGGGTTGGTCGAAACTGTCTCCATTGTAGTCATCTCCTCCTCCTCCTCCAAGGCCAGAGAGCCTGACCCCTCCAGCTCCGGCTCCCTCTCTTCAGCCGAAGTCTCGTTTGCAATGACTTCAATGACTTCGGCCAGACTTTCTAAGAACGGTGCCGAAGTCGTGGTTGCGATGACCACAGCCTCTGCCGCTGCGGCTCCGACCTCCGCCGCCTTGAGCAGATCCTCGAGTTCATAGAACTCTTGGCCTTTCGCCCTTTGGACGAAGATCAGGGTGAGGACGATGACTAGCCACTAGAAAAAGATAAAAGTAAAAACTTACATGAGTAATTAAATAAAAACATAACGCGAACCGAAACTAATTGTAAACTTTTCTCTTTTTCCTCATTACCTTACAACGAAAAATAATAATTGATTCACAACACATTTTTCTTGATTTTGAGTATTGATAATAATGAGTAATTACAAAAAACTAATAACCCTCTTTGAGGAATAATTTTGAAGTATTTTTTGAAAGGAAAACTGACTTTATAAGAAATTACCTTGAGAACGTTGATGGTTTCCATTTTTTTCTCTTAAGATTGGTAAGACTCTGGGCAAAAGACGAAGAAACGTTGAAAGTGAGAGTTCAAGAGTAAAAGCCTTGAGGCGAGGTCTTGACCTTGCAAGTACTTCGAGGTAAGTGAAGTGACAATTTTTTCACACTGACCGTTACCCATTTATAGGCACCTATGAAAAAGAAAGAGAATAATAAAGACACTGACCAATTATTAAATAACTAATAAAAACATAAAAAGAGAAGTTGGGGGAAGTCTCGCCTATGTCTCGCCTATGCCCATGGGTCTACGTTAAAAAGCGCACGTTAAAAAGCGCAACAGGCGTTGTCTTCAAAATGCATGCAAAACTGTCAAAATACTGACCATGGGACTGTTGCAGAAAAAACGCGCTCTTCTTTCAAGAAAGAAAGAAGCCAAAAGAATTGCATGCACTTCTAACATCAGGTGCTACGATAAGAAGAAATGCTAAAAAACATATAGCCGGCCGGCTTGTTTTGGTTTACAATTGGAAGTTTATTTTCTTAGATTATCAATTGATAAAACTTAAAAATGCATAAAAATAACAAAGATAAAATATGGCTTTCTTTATAGAAAAACACAGTCCCAGGGGCAGTTAAAATAATATTTCAACACGAAAATATGTCTGTACTAAGGAACAACCAGGCCATGAGCAGATTTTGTTTTTTCGTCTAAAGCTAAAAATCACATTAATTTTTCGTTTTTACGTGTCTACCTTCTAACGAAAAAAGGGCTAACAACGAAAAATAATTACGCACCTAAAAACGAAAAAGTTTACCTGTCCTCGACGTAGCGTTGTGGTGTATGGGGACTGGGCCTAGGCCTTCCCTCTGGTTATGGGTCTGGCGAGAGCGTGCTTGTTCCACTTTCTTCATCTTCCAGGCCCTCTAAGGCCTATTTAAAAGAAAGAATTCCTTCTCTATGCGTTTATTCTTAGTTGGAACCTTCACTAAAAAAGGTTTTCCTCCGAGATGTGAATAAAAAAGTGGTGGAAATCAAACATTAGTGATAAAAGAAAATAAGAATAAAGCACTCTCTCGCGTCAACAAGGTAAAAAACTTCTTAAAAATTATTGCGGTAAACAAACAACGAAAAAGGTTTCGCGGAACATTTCTAAAAACCAAAATCACTAAACCTTTCTACAACGTATGTTAAACATTGCTTAAAGACATGCTAACGTGGATTTTTTAGATGGCATTGTCAAAACCTTTACTTATCTTTGCGGATTTAGAAACCGAAAGTTTAAAAGCCAGTCTTTTATTACAAATTGCGGCAGTAACAGAGAATAACGAAAAATTTTCTGTTTACATTAATCCACAAGAAGCACTCTCTAAGCAATGTCTCCAAATAACAGGGCTTTATTATCATAACGGCCAGCTTTACAGAAACGGCCGTTTGCTTTGCTCAATAACAATCACTCATGCTTTAAGATTGTTTAAAAAATGGTTGAATTCATTCGAAAGACCTGTCCACCTTGTTTTTCATAATGCCTTTTCTTTTGACATGAAAATTTTATTAAAACACTTTGTAAAGCAAAACATCTCTTTCCCTCCTTGTGTAGTTGGTGTTCATGATACCTTGCCTTCATTCAGAAAACACATTAAAATAACTGAAATATCTGGATTCAAATTAGGTTTATTGGCCGAATACATCAAGGTCCCTTTGATTGATGCTCACAATGCAGAAGATGATGCTTTATGTTTGAAAAACATTTGTGAAACTTTCACAAAAGAAAAAGGACTCTCTCTCAACGAGTTTCTTGACACTTACACCAAACACCCTTCTGATTTTCTAAAAAAGTTAACCAACCCTTGAAAATGGCTCTTTCCCGACCAATCATACCCTTTGATGTCCTCATTTGGACTAGTAGCCATGGCACTTCCTTTCACCATTTCCCTGTTAACCTTGGGAAAGCTTTCAACGACTGCAAACATGAACACAAAAATTTAATTAAGGCACCCTTTGTCAATGCTGTACCTGGCCGCTGCATGAAGCCAGGGTTCTTTCTTGAAGTAAAAACAGACCTTGAAAGATTCGACCCAAAGGCAAGACGAATGAACATCATTCTCATGGGCGACAATGATGTGCGCTGTATGGCTTTCCCTGGTAGTTATCGTGTTGTCAAGCAAGGTGGCAGGCTTATTAAACTTCATGAAAACACCCCCCATGCCCTGATCATGTGTGGTTTGCTTCCTTCACCAGCAACACATAATATTACGTCAAAACTTTTTGACATCACTAGCCGTAATTTGAAAGATCTTTGTGAAGAATCTCACACCACACCTGCAGGGCAGTTCATTAGCTATCTTAAACTGTCACACCTCTTCAATGACCCCGATGGTTTGATTGATTATCAAAAATATTTCGAAGAGGATGCGGTTCACTTGAACCCCACAGGAGCTTACAGATTGGCACAGTATCTGATTACATATGCAATTGACTTTGCAGAAAGCTGCCAAATTCCCTACGGGGAAGAATACGCAGACCTAGAACAAAACTTTATGAACCCCCAACCTGGGCCTTCAAGTGAATCACCTCCTCTTCCAAAAGGTTGGAGTTATTAACTCTAACAAATGCAAACAATTTAAGGTAGCCTCTCTTTACAAAAAACAATGACTACTCCTGACGAGAATTTTGGCATCAAAGAAGATTCTATCCTTGGCATCGACTCAACCACCTCATCCACTCCTTCATCTACTCCTTCACTTACCCTCGAAGATTTTTCATCCGAAGAACTTGATGAATCACCCTCCCCTGTTCCCCCTGATCTTCCACTCCCGCCTGAAATTGACACGAAGAAAAAGCCTCCCTGGAGCCGACAGTTGATTCGTTTATTTTTTAATGAACACCCCGTCACCAAGGAAATAGAGGATATGGAGGCCCTTCTTTACATCCATGAAGATTTCCTTCCATCTTACGGTTATCTTGATCACAAGCCCGAATCATTCCAATCCCTTCTTAGAATTAAAAATTTAATTCTACAGATCCCCCTGTCACTCTCTGCCTCCTGGTCCCATTACCAGCAATCAGAGCCCGGTCCATCACCGGAAAATCTGTCAAAACCCTTTGAGCAAATATTGACAAGTCTTTGTCAAACCATTCCTTCATTTCATCCCACCTCGCCCCATCTTCAAGACAGGCAAAAGAAAGAACAAAAAGAGAAAACTCATCTTATCCATCTTTCCGAGGACGAAGCCAAAAAAGAAAGCCCTCTTTTTCAACCCATTAGCCTAACACTCATCATCGAGAAATGGATTCACCAACTTACCTCCGCAGAAAAAGCATTCATGGATGGGGATTTCAACAACATCAGGCTTGAAGTCTCCAAAACATTTCTTATGGCTGATGGAATACTAGAAATCATAATCATCCTCCTTCGAGTGATTCATCCCCTGGTCCTAAATGAAATCAATTTTCAAAACAAAGAAGCAATGAAAACACTACATCAGGGTTTAAAAATAGAAACCAAAAAAGATGGAGATTCTCTACTCCAATCATTTAAAGAAGCCTTTCCTTTCCTTGCCTTTAAAGACCCTGAGGGGCCCGCCAGAGACTTCTGGATAGATCCATCTCAAATCTGGAAAGAATGGGTAAAAATCAATAGTATTACCGCCAAAACAGGAATGAAGAAAGAATTGGCCTTGTACGAGGGGTTGCTCAGAGATGACTGGGAAGTCTTTAACGAGGAACGCACACCAGATCGAGAATCAAAAGATATGCACCTCATCATCGAAAAACACATCAACTTCATCAAAAACATTAATGAAACTTTCCCTTGGGCTTCAATAGAAATCCAAAATCATCTAAAAACACTCTTTTATCTGATAGATAACCCCTCACTAGTCTCACTTTTGTCAGGAGAGTTTGAATCAGATAAAAAATGGAGAAGCGATCAGATTCCTCTTTCTACCCTTGCTTTCAAAAATCTAGGGGAGCTCGCCCAGAAAATAACAGAAGAAGGGGTCTTCCAAATAGAGAAGAGCGAAGACCAGTTGACATCTCTCTATCCTGAAGATGAGGCCACCCTGATCTCCAACATCAGGAAAATAGAAGACAAAGTAATAAAGGAAATCCCCACTTTACTTCGCAAAATAACATCCAACTCAGGAATCTTATGCCAGGATTCCTTTCTCATCCTTCAAGGTATTCGTGACCTTCTCCATAACACTGACCTGCTCCAACATCTTTTTATAGAAAATAAACTTCCTACCTACACTCCCTCTTCCCTGGCAGATAACTTCATAAAAGGACCTCATTTTTCGATAAAAATGCAAAATGTCCTTTTCCGCCGTCGACTGGTGGATATCAAACACCTCATTGAAATTGCTCAGATCAACTCGACAAAATCAGAACCAATGTCAGATCAACAAATAAAAGAAAACCATCTAGCCTTATTGAAGCAAACAGACAAAGAAGAATTCAAACACAAAATGGAAAATATGATTGAAAAAATAACCCTCGAGGGTAACACTTTGATAATGAAGCAAGCTGCAGATCTGCTTTTCAATATGATTGAATCACCCCTCTCTAACAGCGTAAGCAACACCAACGAGGAACATAAACTAAAACAAGATTCATCTTACCTTGCTCTTCAAGACACCCTTCAGGATTACCTTCGACTAATACCGCATTTTCATCAAACAACCCAGATCATAACAAACAGGGCTCTCCACTTCCTACTTTCAAACCCCATGATTCTTTCACTCATCGCCGGAGCTCATGATCTGGACCAAACACTATCAAAATCATCAGAAATACCCCTTTCATCTTCAATCATCAAAATACTAGGCCTCAAGATTAGTAATTCTTTGTACAAAGATCTTTTTTCTTATGGAAATCAGATCTTGAGCACTTCAGACGTCACTGCCCACGCAGACATGGAGGAAGCCATCAGAATATTAGACTCCCCAACTCAACTAGAAAGAGAGAAAAGAAGTAAACATTATCTAAACATCTTTATGCAAAAGATCAGGAAAACCCTTCCTTCACAAAGGAACAAGACAACAAAAATCTTGTGGTCTTTTCTCGACTTTCTCACACTTAGCTCGGAGAGGCAACAACACTTGTGGAACCACCCTCAGGAGAATCCTTTTGTGGTTTTCATACAAAACAGCTTTCAAACAAGCCCTTTATCCTTAATCAAACAATTCTCTATTCTCTCCGGCATTCACCCTCCAGAAGAAGAAGAACAAAAAGAAGCAGAATCTGAATCTGATTGGACTGATTGTGACAGCATGCCCTCTCTAGAAAGTATGCCTTCACTTATCGAAGATCACCCTCTCGAGAATCACCCCCCCTCGTCTTGTTTCATTCCGGATCCAGTTCTCCATCAAGATTACCCTGTAAATCCCAGTTTCAAAGAAATCAAAGAAGACTTTGAAAAATACCACCCTTCTGTTCATCAACCTGACCCCCTCCACTACAATTCGCAAGGAGATCGCCTTCAGACTTTTGGATCATACCAGCCAGAAAAAACAATATTTATAGACGCCTCACGCCACAATCAGAAACACCCTATCCCTGCAGAAATACATCAAACTCAATATGAGGCCCCTTCCTTTCCCTGGCTCCCTTCAGGAGACTTCACCGTGGGATCCGATTTACACAGAGATGTTGCCCGATTTTTCCATGTCTCTTCTTGCCTTGCTAGCAAGCCTGATTGCGCAAAACTAACTATACAAAACAGTACTTATCAGATCTGCATGACCAAGGACTGCTCCAAACAGACAGATGTCCCCCATTTTGAATCTCCTTCGAGAATTTCAACTCAGAAAGAAAAAGACACTGTATTTTACCACGATTTGGATCGGATACTCCATCTCAACGGAGTGATCCTTTACCCTCCCCATTCCTCAAACTACGATGAAAAAGGGAAAAGAAAGCCAGACTACTTCTACACACCTTCATTTCAACTCAATTACAGAAACGATCCTCAAAACCAGGATCTCATGGCCAAAGGATATTTCTACACCCTTCGAAAAAACTACAATCAACCAACCACCAACTATTCATCAGAAGACTCTGATCTTGGCAGAGATTTGAAAATATTCGAGAAGATGATTTCACAAAGAAACACCTCATTTTATTTCAATCCACCAGAAGATGACCTATACGACGAAAAAGGAGACTACCAAAACCACCGTCAACCTTACTACCCTTCGCTAAAAACAAGAAAACCTCTTCTACAATTCACCCCTTTTCCATGTACTCCTCTTCTTAACCCGGACACAGTACTCAAACCAATATCCTACCATGAAAAAGTGATTCTTCGGGTTCAGCAACCACACCCCAATCAAACACGGAAAAGTGTTCTCAACGGAGAACTGGACTTTCCTTATCTCCTTCGCCCTGATCTCCTGGTCAGAGGTCAGGAAACAAAGGTAGAAAAACAAAAAGCCATGTTTGCACAGGCAAAAGCAGATCTGAGCATCTTTGGGGTTTTTGTTCAGCCACCTCTCTATTTCCACTACAACAAACATCACCAAAGGGTGCCCTCAGCAGGACTTTATTCACCATCCATCTGCATTAACTACAAGTGCGAGACATTTCTTTTAACTGAAGGGGCTATCCTTAACCAAGAAATCCCCGAACATTCCGACATGATGAGGGACATGCAGAAATACAAAGAAACACAAAAAATAGTCCAAACAAAAGGAGTTTTTGTCGTGCCTCCTTCGTCAACAACAAATGAATACAAGATTGAGATTCAAATTCACCAGACAAAAATTGAAGAAAATGAAAAAGACCTCTCAATCTATGGGGCTTATGTCAAACCACCTATACTACAACATTACAGCCCCGAAGGCCGACGACTAGTCACCCAATACACCCCTTCTGTGTGTATTAACAAAGGAGGTTATTCAGGAAACGTTCATCCAGAGTTCCCTAGATACCAGTTTCACTCCGACTTAAGCCACGATTTCTATCAGTATGGGCTGAAAGTGGAGGATCTTTTCACATTTGGATGCCAATCCGTCAACTCCCAAATAGAAATCGGATCTTCAATCCGATTTAAAGGATCCATTGCCATACAAGGAGACCGCCGAGAAGTTTTAACTTCACCCTCCCCCATTCCTGGATTTGCAAGGGAGGAACTACGGAAAGAAAAAGAAAACAGAAGATCGTTTCATCATCACCATCACTCTTCAAATTACTTCTTAAACCCACGGCGATTCCAAAATCAACAACACCCCTATAGGAGAAGAAACTTTGGATATGACAACCCAAGAACTCCTAACCACCCCTCTTCCTCCTCATGGAGGCAAGTAGAGAATTTAACAGAACCAGAACTAATGGTTAGATTAGGTATCTCTGGATGTACCATGCCCGAGGAGAACCAAGAAAATCTTCCCTCAGCTCCACAAGAACAGAAAAATAAAGAACAAAAAGCAGAGAAAACCAGCAGCACTCAAGTAATGAATTTTAAGCCACCAGTAATTCCAGTCATCATAAAAGGACACTCCCTTGATTTCATATATGACACTGGATCTTTTCAGACATACATGACACTAGACACCTTCCAAAAAATATACACAGAAAAAGAAAGACCCTTTGAGGTGAAAACAAACAAACAGAAAAACGAAGTAGAGGATAAAATTAAAGGAATCATTGGGACTTTTGAAATGGAAATAGAAATCCAAAATGTCAAAACCACTCGTCATATCCAGGTACGCAGAAACATCAAAGAAAACATTTTGGGATTGGATGTCTTGAGCACCACCCAAGAATTCAACGAGATCAGACAACAAGAATTCAATGAGATCAGAAAAATAGAACAAGATCAAACCAGGCAAGAACAAGATCAAACTACAACAAACACCCGTCGATCTCGAAAGAAGAAAAATAGAAAGAAAAAACAATCAGTGGTCACATGGACCCGGCCTGTCTTCTCAGGGAACCCTGATGAAAGCCCCTCGCCTGATCTTTCCATGGATGAAGAAGTAGAAAAGAAAGAAGTAGAAAAGAAAGAAATTCTAAGAAGAACAGATAAGCAAAGAGACTCATTTGAAGTAACTCAGGCAAGAAACAACATTTATCTGTACGGGGTCTCGATTTCACCACCCATACCTTCTCTTTACACCCCTGAAGGTTGGAGGCCTTTTTCACACAGATATGTGCCACGAATACATATCAATGAAAAAGAACAAGAAGAGGACGAAGGGGAGTTAGACATCATAGACCCCCGGAATGAAAATTTGAATCATCTACAAGAAGACACTCTTTTGTACCAGAAATTCAAAAAGGACATGAAGAATTTGATTTGCTTCATAGACCCCCCGGGGTCTGATTTCTACACAGAAAAAGGTCAGAGGAAACAATCTTACTTTTTCCCATCCTCTTACATTCGAACTCGAACAGTCCTTGGGCTAACAGAACAAGAAAAACAAACCGCTTTTTCATCCTCGCCTGCTCAGACCGACTTTAACAAAGACAATGTATGCAGATTAAAAGAACTGCTTAAACTGTCAAACAAGAAAAAACCCATCACCATCGTCCCTCCCAATCGAAGGCATTATGAACCAGATGGTTCTCGAGTATCAATGTACGGTGATTACGAAACCATCCCAGTAGTACGAAACAGTGTTTTTGAATACAGTCTTGATGAGTACATCGCAACGCATGAGTCCCAGGAACTCTTCCCCCACGGATCCCAAGCAAAAATTGACTTCCAATTATACATCAATACCCTTCAGAAAATCAAAAATTTCTTCATAACCATCCAACTCCCCAATCCAGCCTTCTATGAAAAAGGGAAGAGGAAAAATCAACACGGTCTATACTACCCTCGTGTTATTGTCCACCAGGATCCAACTTTCAACGGGGTAGAAAGGCAAAGCCAAAACTCGACAACAACAAAATACATATTGTTCAAAGAAGAAAATCTTAAACACCTCACCGATTTTAAACAAGACATTGAGACCTTCAAAAAGATGAACGAGCTCCTGCAAAAACATCATCTCCTTGTGGTACCACCTCATGAAGATTTTTACCACAATGGAACTCGTCTTATGGCATTATACGGTCCATACCGGGTTTCCTATTTCATCGATTTCACCTCACTACAGAACACCGAATTCAAAGGCGGGAATGGCTTTCTAATTCAGCCTCTTTCCCAATACGGACCTCATAGCGACATCAACAATGACATCCACCTCTATCAACAACACATGGAAGACAGCAACAAACCCCTTCTCCTTACCATCTCCCCTCCTAACCTTGACCATTACGATGACCAAGGAGAACGACTAACTCAGCACGGATTCTACCTTGGTCGAGGCCTTCAGATCACAGCAGGCAGCACTCAACAAATCAGCCCTCTTCTTTTCAGAGGACAGCGCAACACCATTCTTCTGGAGCAAATTGACCTTTCAGAACCCTGCGTCGCTGTGAAACTAACACCCCAGTGTGTTTGGAACGCCTTAAAAACCAAGTTAAGTTTCCAGAACCATATTCAAAAAATCCAGAATATTTCATTTGAGCCAAAAGAACTTTTGCTACTTTCACTCTGGTTTCTTACCTTTCTCACATTGGTGTTGGGTTTTCTTTGGAAATAAAAGGTTACTAACTCTGTCTAAATTCTGAACAAACCCTTCCCTGAAAATGTCTTTTAAAACACTCTTTCTTTCCCTTCTCATTCAATTCCACCTGTCATTTCAAGAAGATATTTGTACTGACCGAGCCGCTTTGGTGCTTTTCGATGAATTCTACCTATCACAAGATTTTGAATCAGATATCAAACTAAATTTTAGCAATTACGTCCACGAACTAAATAGAATACACGATGATCTTACCCCCTTTGAAACAAATGCAATAAAATATGACACAGAGGCCGAGCTAGATGAACTAGAACCTTCCGCATTGATCCCTTTCACCCATGATACTAACCTCATCCAAATAAAAAGCCCCAACAAAGATTTCATGACAGCCTGTGCTAATAAGGACGCCAAAGTCTTGGAAATCGACTCTTCCTCTATTGGGATTCTTAAAAGAATAATGGAAAAATTGGGAATAGAGAAAGTGCCTTTCCGAGCCTTTGACGACCGTGGAGCACAGGTTTCTGCTTCAGGAACTGTTCTTAAAAATATACCCACTTTGGATTCAAACACTAAACAATTACTACGATACTTTTTCCCTACTTTTTCCAGAACAGGCACCTCTTCTTTCATATACCCTAGTAACGACACTATTGTCTCACTCACCAGTGACCCTGTTGATGGGTTCTGTATCAAACCCAATAATATGTGGGATCGAAAAGGACCTTCCCGAAATAAATGGCTTACTTTAATTAAGAAAATTACATCAAACCTTTCATTGATCAAGTCATGGAAAGATTCCTTTTCGAGCCTATTCACCAATCTCCCCGTTATAGACCAGCTATATGGAAAAGTTTCAGACAAATTTACCCCTAATACCCCTCTTGCTTTAACGGGTATTTCAAACTTTTTATCCAAATATAAACTAAATTCAACATGGGAATCATCCACCCCTTCGGCTTTTTCTGACTTCCAAACTTTTATAAAAAATTTCAAATCACTGGCTAAAGTTTTTATTAAAATACCCCCTTTAAAAACTCGAGTTAACCCATTGGCTAACATTACAGAGACCAAAATCACTGAGATGGTTGCAGCACCCTTTGATGACGATAAAATTCAACGGTTTCTTGACCTTAACCCTGATAAAGTAAACATAACGGGGCCCATTTCAATCAAACCTCTGTACCAACTTGGAGGCTCAGGCGGAATAGTAGGGGCCCAGGCTAAATTCAAAATTTACGAAGCAAATGACAAAATAAAAATATATCATGTCAAACCCTTGATCTATCATGGGTTCGTCACCACCGTCACTCATGTGCTCATGTCATCAAAACACAAACTGGCCCTCACCCACACACCCGTACCCTATGGGTGTGAAAATCAACGTAACAACCAAAACCAAGAAGACGACATCAAAATCTGCAAAGGTTACACCACCCCTGGCCTAGAATCTTTATCAACAATCGATTCCGACATCTGTGGAGCTGCTTTATCTACAATTAAGGGTGAGGTTGAGTTTACCAAATGTCCCTTGACACCGGCCCCGTCGACACCCCTTGCGTATCGAGTGTCTTGCGGTAACAGAACTGTTGTAATTTCTTCAATAAAGTCATTAAAAATTAGGGTTTTTTGCGATGGTTCCTCTGGTCCAACGGTAACTCTACTTGACTCTTTCCCTTCCTATCTCAAAACAGAGTGTGAGGTCAGACAGGTCGAAAAGGGTGGGTTTGAACCAATACTACTACCCCAGCTTCATTCCGACTTTATCATGCAACAACTTATCTCAGATGTGGAGAAATCACCAATTAATAAGTCAATAAAACCAGCTACTACGCCTTCACCCTCTTCAAATACTACTTCCATTTCAAATAGCACCTCTGTAACCCCTTCCCAATCTCATGAGCCATGGTTTTATGCCTCACTTTCTTTAGCAAGCATTCTCTCAAGCGCAATGTTCATGGCTATGATAATAAAACGTAAGCCACTATGGCAACTATTTCTTAAATACTTTATTTGTTGGTCCCGTGTTTATAACCCTTTCAACTGTAAAGGAAAGAAATGCTGCAAGAAAACTTGTTGCGGTTCCGGAACCAAAACAGATGATGATTCTGAATATGAAATAGAAACAATAGTTAAAAAGAAGAAAAAATCAAATATAAAAAATACCGCAACTGGCTCAATGCCACTTTTACCCCAACAACCTCCCTCCGCCCCTAGCCAGGACCCCGATTCATATCTTGAACCCGATTTTCCCATTGGAAGCATGACGCCGGCCTCTGCTAGAAGCATAAGAGAAAACCTTACAACTTATAACAGGCAACAAGCGCGGTCGGAAAGATACAATAATACTCTGAAATAAAAATTGTAATAATTTATATAACCCTTTTTGCCATCAATTGGTTCTTTTTCGGGGCTCCTGGAATGCTCACAATAGTTACAACCAGCCAGGTTGGGGCATTTTCTGGGCCCTGAGATTAGAAGCAGACTCTTGAGTTCTCCTTGGAATCAGGAAGCGTTTTTAATATGGAACAACCAGGCCAAGGTGAAATTGTTTATTCTGGTTTTAAGGAGAGCCCAACTTTAAAATAAAATAGCAAAAGTTCCGTCCTTTATTTTTTAATAAAAACATGGCAAAAAGGAGTTGAAAATATTTTATACACCCAATGCAATAAGATCAATAACAACGTAGTTTAGTTTTCCATTTGCATGAACTAACACATACAGTATAATACAATTACAGCTTGCATTTCAAAATCCTTAAAAGGGGGTATAAATGTAGAGTTTATTTAAGATAAGCAAATAGAAAACTAAAAAAGGGGATTGCCCATTTTTTCTTTGATTTTACCTTAGTGATCTTTTAAGAGATTTTTAGATGCTAAACAAAAATATTCTTATAGTATTATTTCTAAGAGAAACAAAAATATCAACAAAATAAATAAAAAATAATTTTTCATCTTAAGCCTATTTCTTCGTATAAAGAACATAGCTGCTTCTCTCTTTATTTTTCCCTTCCAGCCTCTGCGGAAGGAGATGCCTCCCCCCCTCTTCTTCTTCATGATCACGGTCAAGGTCGCCTCTTCGTTCTCTTCGCCGGAAGCCTCCCCCCTCCTCGTAGCTCTTCTGGTCGCGCTTCTTCGCGTAACGTACCAAACAACACCAAACAACGAAGACAGGCCCTTCCAACGAAAAATCAACCGGATCTGCAACAAAGACGGAAGGACATTTTTTTACATATCTAATGCAGACACTTGTGAGGCCTAGGCCTAGCAGAAGATAAAAAAGTTATAAATAGCGACTGGTGGGCCCATGCCCCCAGTCCCAGTGTTACATTCAAGATCGCAACATCAAGTTATATTACCAAAAGTTATATTTATCCATTATTTGATTATTTGATCCATTATTTTGATCTTACTGGGATTGTGTGTGTTAAAAATAAAATATTTTTCAAAATAGAAATTGTGTCATTATCTCAAAATAAATGTGTATAGAGTGAATAAAAAACAGAGATTAAGTTATAAAGGATTGTTTTCATTTTTGTGTGATTAAATACCGAGGATCAACGATTAAAATACCTTTTTCTCAAAAGAAGGGGTTCAGGGATATTTAGCCTTCAAAACACCAATAAACTATTTTTTCGTCATTAGGTTTGGGTTCGTCCGTCCATCTCCTTAAAAAGAAATCACTAAACCTCTCTACTAAGAGGGAGTATTGTCTAAAAAAGCCATAAAAATCAATCTTACACGGTGATAGCATTTTAAATATGTCGGCTTAAAACCAAGGTTGGCATCACCTAAGGTTACATTAAGTACTATTAATACAGTCCTCTTCCCGATTTACCCAAAGGTACCCCCCCTGGTCTTAGCCTTTTTCATTTAAAAGCCACGAGACCTTCGGTTTTTTGCCCCACATATTTTTGGTCCTTCGAGCACGTAGTTATTTCTAAGTAACTTCCAAAAGAACCTAAACTAAAGCAAAATAAAAAGTAAGACAGATTTTTACAAAAAACGGACGAATCAGCGGTAGGATTGTTTTTCGTTTGAAGGCTTTAAATCCCATCAAGACAAGTGAAGTGAGAACAACTAAAAGCGAAGAACTGAAGAAATATTACGTCACTTCTTGAGATCTAAAAAGGTTTAAAGGCTTGTCATTACACTTGCCTAAAGGTAACGCATGCAAGGTTAAGGTTTTAGTCAATAAATTAATAAAAAGCTGAGAACAAAAATTATTTAAGAAATTAAAATCAATTACAATAAAAACATGGCTACAGGAGGACCTGACGATTATTTCCTGTCTGGAGATGATCAAAACGAACAACCGGAGCCTTCATTATCCATTGGGTTCATCGAAAATGCCATCAAAAATTACGAGCAAGGGGTCTCTGGAAACCATTTCCGAGCTAATGTTTTGGAGAGTGGGGCTATCCAGCCCTTGTTTCAAGACGCCTTTGATTTCTTTGCCGAAAACTACCCCTCTTCCAACGAGTTGGACCGTTTTCGCTTTGCCGAGATTGTTGTGGTCGAAGGCCCTGATCGCGCCCTTGAGGCCTACGGCAACTACGATGGGATCTGGGAGAAAATGAACATCCCTGACACATATACCCCTCCTGTTGTTCTTTTTGGAGCCCAAGGAGAGACCAATTTGGCTTTGGAGCGCATGAGAGACCACTATTACACTCACATCAGTCGTCGAAAGGATCCCCGCAAAGACCCCCGGGTGGAGCCCATCCATCGCCAGGATACTTTCCAATTTGTCACCCTGGGTGGTGAGCCCGACCCAGCCCAGCAAATTAACGTTCGTTACCCCTTGCCCCCTGCTCACCCTGAATCTATGGATGATTTGCCAATCGAGGAGAAAAGAAAACTGGCCTTTGAACGACGTTCGAGTGGGTTTTACGAAACAGGTTCTTTTATGACACCCGCCCAGGAAGGTCTTGGTCTCCAAGCAACTCAGGATGAGCAAGATGCTGCTGGATTCCAACCTATCCACCCCCCTTCAGACCCTGCTGATCTTATCCATCTGGACGAGGGTGTCCAACAACCTCAACAAACACAACAACCACCACCGGATAATCCCCAAACTAAAACTGATCAACCAGTGTCTTCCGATGATCACCAGCAACAGCCTGAAGATGATGATGATGACCAATACTGGTCGACCCCTGAACCAACTAAAATCAGGAAAAGCAAGCTTCCCCCTTTGGCAAGCCAAGAGGCTATGCTGGAATTTTACAAAAACGAACAACTCAAGCAAAGACAGCATCAATCTTCTTCTCCTATTCTCCGTCAACAACAACAGAGACCTTTGTTTTCACCTCCCGTGGTTAATATTACCCCTCGAGCCCCCTCAGTGCCTCCTGCAGCACCTGTTGTTCCCCAGCCTGGAACTGTGGCCCCAAAACCCATCCTAAGGGCCTCGCCTGCTGCTTTTCCACCACCTGCTGTCCGTCAACCCTCCCAGATTGTGCCCGTTGCGGTCGCCCGTACTGCCGTTTTTTGTCCTCGTCCTCTTATTCGAGCTAGTGCTCCTCTTTCCAGACCTTCCTCCACCAACCCACCATCTAGGCCTTCTTCAAGATCAGTTCCAGTGGCTACCAGGCAAGGTCCCATTCCTTTCTTCACAAAAAACCCTGTAGGCCCCCCACCTCAGTCAAGGGAAGAAACATTGGAAGAAATCCATCGAACAGAGCAGGATTTTCCTGAATACCAAAGGACCTACCAAAACCAACTAGAAGAGCAAATAAGAAGCATGCAAAATCAGATTAATTTCATGGTTCAGAATCAGCTTCATCAGGGCCAGACCGCTCAGCCTACTCAATTCACCCATCCAATTCCTGGCAGCTATTATCCAACCCCTCAAGGGTATGAGGAATATCATTATACCTCCACACCTCAGCCCAAGAAAGAACAAGTTCGATTCAGCAGTTCTGTCGAGGATAGAGAGGTTTTGAAAAAACAAGAACAACATCAATTTGGATTTCAGCCCTACGAACCCAGCGGGATTGTCAAACCGACCCCTATTCTACCTGGGGTTGGTATGGTAATGGAAAACCCTCGTGACCCTCACCAAAAAATCAGAATCAGAAAGAAACCCGAGACAGACCCTGTTCTTGAAGCTCTTCGAGCCAGCAATTTGTCGGAAGAAGCTCAAATAACAACATACGCCTTGATCCACGGAATGAGAAAAGAAAAGAAGGACGAGTATGAGATTCAGACAGTGTCTCAAGCCATTCAAAATACTAGTCCTGAATCTTTTGATTACAACTTAAGGGGTCAGACTCCGGCAGACATCCTTGGGCCTAGGTTTAGTCGTACCTATTTTTCATCAGAACTTGAAAGGATGATTGCAATGAAGGCCATTTTCCAAAGAGTGGTCGACGACCCTAGTTGTCATGAAAACACAAAACTAATCTCTCTCCGCATGCTCGGACAGTTTGATGGCCCTCGCCAGCTCAGAGAAGAAATGGCATTATCAACCATCCAAACAATGAATGCTTTCACCTCCACCCTTGCAGGGGGTTCCCGTTCGGACTCCAACAGAATTGAACCTCCTCTCCTGGGCAGCCGTCATGAAATCAACGCTTCAACAGTCAAGGAACTCTTTTTCGGACTGGGCCTCGAAAAAGGGATTAAATTTAAGTATGGGCAAGGAAAGCCACTTCATTTCTATCTTCATGCTCTCTCGGCTCGAATTACTTCACTTCGACTAGACCGAGAAAGCGCCTACTTTCTCTTACTCGCCATTCTTGATGGGGAGTTGAATGACGAAGTGAGACGCATGCAACAAGATGGGGTTCCTTTTGAAAGAACATGGAATTATATTCAAAATCTGGCATCAACACCTGTATCCAGAGACAACCTGGAAAAAGAACTCCAAACTCTTTTCAAAGAGAACAAAAACACATTGGCTCACACACTGACAAGGATAGAAGAGATATTTATCTCACTTCATGGCCATGTGAAGGAGAAAGAGGATCGTGAGGTTTTGGTAAGGACTCAAATCATTGAAAACTACAAAGCATACGTTTCCATGCACTACGGAGCGGCGGCTTTAGCAACAATTGAATCCCTCTACGAAAACGAGAAGATGAAGTGGAAAACCGAAAACAATCTGCGAACAAGCCAAGGCTACTCCGAGCAGTACAAATTCTCAGAAGTCAGGACTATGAAAGAGATCATTTGCACTCATTTAGGGCGAGTCCAGAGAACATTCAAAGGACCCTCTGTTCTGACAATTCACACTGCTGAAGTTGCTAGCCTTAGCCTGGAAAATCAATCACCTTCTCTTCCCTCCAACAACCCTGCCAGCCATCAAGCCGTGGTATCCACAATCCAACAACCATCCCAGCAAATGAATCAGGCCTCTATGGGGTACCAACAACAACAAGGTTTCAGACAAAATGGAAGCAATCGCTCACGAGGTCGTGGACGCTCCAACGGATTTGGGCGACGCCAACAAGGTTACCCCCAACAGCAACCTTACCCTAATCCTAACCACATGCCTTTAGGACAGCCTCAGCAAGCCCTGATTAACCCTCAGCAACCTAATCAAGGAGCCTCTTTAGGAGTTACTGGGTTTAAAAAGATTGATTTTGATAAACTCACTAAACCTATTGCTCGAGAGATTGGAGTTAACCCTGAGTATATGGTAATTCCTGCCATTTGCTATGACTCCATTGAAAGAGGTTACTGTTTCAATTGCGCAGTTCCTGGTCATTTCGTTTACGAATGTCCTTTGTACCCTGGCCAGACACCAATTGAAAGAAGATGCTCCTGTTATGGTTTCCATGCCAGTGAATGTCGAGTGGCTTACAGGGACCAGATGCATGCCGTCAAAGAAATGGGAGGTTTTCATCCACCACCTCCCCCTCAGGCTAGGGTTCAAAACCCCAATGAAATGACTGGTAACAATAACCAAGGAGGCTATGGTTATAATCCCAATTACCGTGGAGGAAATCGAGGATACCAAAACAATGGAGGTTTCCGAGGATATGGCGGCTATAACCAAAACCAAAGATCTCGAGGAGGTCGTGGAGGATACAATAACAACCGAAGAGGTTATGGTCAGGGACTTGGATTCGGAGGTGGCCAACGAAGAAATGGATATGGTTATCCCGACCAAGGATTTCAGGACCAATATCAACAACAACAAGACATGAATGATCCCTCCTCTAACAGGACAGGGAATATCCTTGGGAATGAAGGAGTTCAGCCAGCCCCTGCCAATGCATTTATGAATACCACCCATGTTCAGCATACTAACTGACATGTGTCGGGAGGCTCTGATCTAAATGAACATGTATTGACAGACAAACCTAACAACACCTATTATTTAAATAAACAAAAATCAAATAAAGAAGATACACACGGAAAAGATACATACTTCAATAATCAGCCCCTCCCTCACAAAGATCAATCAACAAATCAGAACGAGATAGAAATAAAAACCATGGATATTGACAGTGAGGAAAATACTTTATTACAAAAATGGAAAAAAGAAAAAGAAAGCTTGATTAATCCTTTCGCAGAATATTCTTGGTTTAACCCATCCTCCCTAGACACGGATGAAGAAGAGGAAGCCATGCAATACGAGATGAAAATCTTTAAAGAAAATAGAGTTACTAAGGGTTGTAACCCCCTTGTCAAAACCGACAGAATAGAGGCTCAGCTCTCCAAAGAAGGGGATCCCATTCCAGGAACAACAAAAAAGCCAGAAAAGATGATCAAACAAACAATTGAAGCACATCGTAGATCAGATGAGTACAGTAAAGAGCAAGCTCAGATTTTCAACAACATTCAAAAAACAAATGAAAAAAGAAAACAAAGAGGGTATAGGAACAATAACAGAATTCAAACAAATGTCATGGATCTTGAAGACGAACTTTCTGACTCCTACTCTGGAGACACCCCTCATCTTTCTGATCATTCAGACGATGACTCTGAATCAGAAGAAGAAGATACTGGAATCAATGCTAGTCTTTTTGAATGTTGTAATTTCGACAAAATAAATGAACTTGTT
This sequence comes from Bacteroidota bacterium, assembly GCA_027487625.1. Lineage (GTDB taxonomy): Bacteria > Bacteroidota > Bacteroidia > UKL13-3 > UKL13-3 > CAISCU01. The sequence continues at coordinate 2,026 of JAIYDG010000675.1, read as the reverse complement.
ATTTCATCTCTTTACGTGGAGGAAGAGGAAGAGGCGCCTCCTCCCCCATTGTATCATGATCAGGATCAATTCAAAGAAAGTCTTTTTGAAAATTTTTATCAAGGAGTTCTTGAGGATGAACTCTTTGATGAAAACAACAACAACCAACAAAACTCTAGAATTAATATCTCTCGGCTTTTTGAAGTAGAGCTTGATGACTATGAGGCAGGTCATCCGCCACCAACCCAGAAAATCCACCATGAGGGCCCCTTTGAAAATTGGGGGTATGACCATTCACCATACGATTCTAATATTGAGGAAGAGGCACCTGAATATTATATAACTCATGGTGAAAATGAAAACAGAAAAATTCAGAACTCTCTTCGAAAACTAGGACCTTCTTTAAAGAAAGATTTGGCTGACTTGCAAAACAAACACCCACGTTTTTTCAAAGAAAACATAAAATTAAAAATAAACAAACAAAAACAAGAAGAACAAGAGCAACACAAAAGGGTATCACGGAACATTGAAAAAGAAATATCACGACGAAGGGATTTAACTTCAAAAGAAAGAATGGCTTTATATTTTCGAGATCGGTTCCCCATTCCATCAGGATTACCCACTCTTGAGTCCGTCTCTAATCCCCCTGTGGAGCCCAACCCTTTGATGAAGCAGTTTCCATGGAATTATCTTTCAAAATACCCTGGTTTAACCTTAGAATCCGATGTGGATATTTACATGCTAAGAAAACACTTCATCAATTCCTCAAACATTGGATTCAGCCTAATATTCTTATTGGTCACTCTTTTGTTGATAACCTCTCTTATTGAGCTCCCCTCCATTATATCCACTATTCTTATTGGGTTGCTCATGACTTGTGTGTATCACAAAACATCAGACATTTGTTCACGAGTGAGCAGATACAAAAAAGAAAAACAAGACAGAATTTATAGATTACGTGCCACAAAACCAGAAATCAAAACATTGGATCTTGCACCCCAAGGGCCCCGCCCTATATACCAACCAGAAATTGACCCTTCAGTCTACAGAAATTGCAATATGAAGGCTCAAGGAAGTGAAGATACCAGTTCACTTATTTCAACAACCCCTGCCCTGGGAGACTTCATTGGAAAAGAAAAGCCAAACAAAAAGAAGAAGAAAAACAACAAGACAGAAAGGCCCCGTATATCTGAAGCACTCGTTTCCCTTATAGATGAAAGACCCTTTATACCGGTCATTTTGGACAATAATTCAAAACATGTAGCACTTCTTGATTCTGGATCCACAAGTTGTGCCATCAAACCAGAAGTGTTGGCCAAACTCGAAGAAACCGTGGCAATACCTCGGATTACCAAAGAATACCGTTTAACAGGGGTCATTCCCGGAGTTTCCTCTAAAGGAACAGAGGTGGCTTTCATAACAATAACCCTCAACAAAGGATATGTTGTGAAAAACATACCTATGATTGTTGCCGATTGCGGAGCCGACATCCTGATAGGAGCCAACCTTATTCGATCACACAGATGGGCCAACTATTGGGACGATGACAAATACTACATTGACATCGGGAAGACAGGAGGGCTTACTGAATACGATGGAGAAGGAAACAAAAAGAAAAAAGAACCTATCCAAGCCTACTTCCTACCCCGTTCAGTGGTCAAAGGAGTTACCATCAACTGTATGACTCTTGAACCAGGGGAACGGAAGATAGTACCTCTCCACATCCCTCAGCTTGAAGAATTGAAAAAAACCAACTTCCATTATAGTGATCTAATGGCCATGGATATTGAAGATAAAGGATTAACCTCCCAAGGGTTTCAAGTTATTCCTTGTGTGACAAGGATCACCAACAAAAAAGTATTGGTGGAAGTGGCCAATAAGTCACCTTTCCCCCTTCACTATGACAAAGGACTTGAGATTGCTAAGATCCAGATGATCAAACTTACTGAAGAAGGGAGCGATATGGACACTGCGGATATGACACAATTATTACAAATCAAACATATTTTTGATCAGATCCCTCGTATTCATCCTATATCTGAAGATT
>JAIYDG010000225.1 GCA_027487625.1 Bacteroidota bacterium | reverse complement strand
TTCAACGAAATCCTCACTAAGATCATTCGTTTTAAACGTCGAATTGACTCAGTTAAATCAAAACGCCCATCCAAGGATCATTACTACCAATGGAAGTATGTCATTGAAGAACTGAAGTCAAAAGTCTGGTCTTTAGTTGGTGAATTGCATCAGATCGAACTTAATCCAACTAATTCCGAGGTGCGTAAATTACTAATCATCGATATGAAGAGGATGATTTGTGCTCACTATCATGTTCCTTTCAACCACGGGGAGTTTCCGGCTACAATGGTAGCTACCGAAACCGGAGCTCGTTTATTCGAGCCATCCATTTTCGAAAAAGAGATGGATGAGTACCATGCTGTACTGGACTATTTTGTGAGGCTCTCCAAACATTATTATGGGGTACGCAGTACTTTGGTCACCAACCCTTCCTCCGGCACGTACGGAGAAATGGACGTTGATGAACCAGTTGTGCCATTGGATTCGTGCCCACAAGATCCATCATCAACTTCCGATGTTAATGCAATGGATGCTGTCGACACTTTGGCTGATGCACTGGGGCCATTAGCCATTGAAGGGGACGAGGCCAGGGCGGCCTATGGGGTCAACACTGGCGCCATACCAAAGCGGCGTCGGCATCACGATTAATATATATATGGGGAATTTCCAGTTCAATTTTTCTACGGAATCTTGTTTGATCACTCAAGTTTTCAATATTTATATTATATTCCTTGATCTCGTAAAATTTTATACTTTCATGTGTAATTTTCATATTTTGATATTAATATTTAAGTCGACTTAATTATTCATATTCATTGTGTTCTAGTTTTAAGGTATTTTTTATCAATTTAATTGTTGAGCCTCGTACAACCTTACAATTATTATGATTTTCACAAAAATTGTCGCACTGTAAATAGTTTGGCTCTCTCAATACATGTTTAATTATAACATTTGCTATAACATTTGCTAACAGTTCACTACATTTCATTATTTATAACAATATAAATTTTTCAATTAAGTGTGACTGATGTGATTACAATAAACTTTTAATTAAATCTGACTTTTCTATCCCTAAGTTGCATATGAAGAGGGACAGATGGTTGTCGAGCATTAAGTTTTGGGGATACTGGGCTACTATCTCTTTTTTCAGTGCTTTCTGGTGAATTTTCTTCATCAGAGTCAATATTTACTTCATCATCTGACAAAGTTAGTGGTAGCTTGCCCTCTTTAATTTTAAAGTCTACTACTTGTGGGTCATTAAACTCAATTTTTTCTGGTTCATCCTTTTGCATTGCATCAAAATATTTATGAAGTTCTTTCGAATCAAACTTAGATGTCAATTTCAATTTAAATTTTAGCGGCAATGCATTATAAAGTTCGAGGTTGCGTGGGTTATATTTTTTAATATTATTTTTATGAAGCTTGGTAATAATTCCAAGATGATTTTTTGCCAAAACGGCATAACCAAAATCTTTAATTACTTCTAGCGGCTCGGTCAAATAACGGGATTGAACTTTCTTTTTTGGACTTTTTACGAAATTTTTTGCCCAGATAAATTCACCCTTTTCATAATTGACTAGCTTACCTCCCATTTTCTCATTCAATTTGTTCCGCTGAATATTATATTCCTCAAGTATCTTTTTATTTGCCTCGTCCATTATTTTCCAAACCTGTTCCTGCTCTTTTATGTCAGGAATATCTCTTTCTCTAACATTATTCTTAAGTCTAATTGACGGTTCATGACCAAACATGAAATACATTGGAGAATGACCACCAAGTGTTTGTGATGGTCTCGAATTGAGGGCCAATTGAACGAAACTACAAAGACTGTACCAAGATTCATTCCATGTTTCTCTAGCAATTTTAAGCAAAGTTATTATAGCTTGATGACTCACTTCAATTCTACCATGTGAAGCTGGGTGGAATGGTGAAGTTACATGAGTTTGAATTCCATATCTATGGCACAATTTTTTAATGTGTTTACTCTTTAGTAGATTGGGCCCGCCATCGCTTATAATTAGTTTTGGTGGACCGAAAATCGCTATAACTTTTGCTTCAATAATTCCCGCAACTTCCGCGGACGTTTCATATTTAAGGGGTGTAATTATTCGAAAGCCTGAATAATATTCAACCATTGACAGGAACGAATCTGATCTATTAAACATTGGCATTCCTTCTACAGCGTCAAGCGACCAAACGGTTCCCTTAGCAACCGGGTCTACGTCGCGTTGACCAATAGGCATTTTAGGTGCTGTCGATGATTTATATACTGCGCACAAATGACACATTTTAATAAACTCCGAAATAGTTGGTTTCATATTTGGAAAATAATAAACAGTTTTAATCTGATCATGCAAATTAGATAGACCAGCGTGATTCTCCAAATGGAACAATGCTATAGCTATTGAGACCATTGATCGGGGAACAATTATTCTGCCTTCATCATTATGCTCAGATTGATTGGGACGTTTTTTATACCACACTTGCTTATATTTATAATATTTCTCATTTTCTTTCAAGTTTCGACAAAAGCTATCTGTGCCTTGTCCTTTCATTATTTCGGATATCGAAAGAAGTTTGGTTAGTTCATTAACCATTGATGACCCTACATAATTGATATTCTTAATCGGGCAACTATTGTGCTTTTGAAAGCTAACTTTTGGCTCCTTAATAGAGTAAGTCACCAAATTGGGGTTCTTTTCCAAAACTTCAGTCAAGTCATCGTACGTAACCAATTGTCCTATTTTAAATGGCGATTGAACCATTATTGCTTTTTTCAAGTCTGCTTTAGGTTCATCCACTTCCTGTACAGTCCATACTCTAGTAAATGAGTCTGCGTAATTTACGGTTCCCTTAATGTGTACCATTATAATCGTAAATGGCATGCTAAAGAGTTTAACCGACCATCTCTGAATTCTAGATATACCGCAACGCATTAGTTTCATTATAAACAAGAAGGGACGAGAATCGCTCAATACGTAAACTTCGGTTGCACCTTGCAACAACGTTTTGAAATATTCTAGTGAGCTTACAACAGCGAACGCTTCTTTCTCAATTATAGAGTACCCTTCTTGGCTCTTACTCAAAGATGAAGAGAAATAACCTATATTGCAAACTATATGCAATTTATCTTGTTGCTCAAGGTATTCATCAGTATCTGGTAGGACTTCTAGGTCCTCACTTTGTGCTTGCTTAGCTATTTTGTTGGGGTCATGAGGGCTAGTTATACCCTCCTCAGTTAGTTTAAATGGGCTTGGTATTCCAATGGCCCCTTTAGGTAGCAAAGGATGTTTAGTGGGAGTTTTTGGTGGAGGCAATTTATGCAGCTCCTTAGTATAAGCTAGAGCTTCTCGCAAGGCGGGAATCTCTTCTGGTGTATAACTCTTAACTTGGTATGCCACTCCCGCAATAAACTTATCACTAGCATCTGCTGCAACATAAATTGGCTGTGAGTAATCAACGAAATACTGAGCTGTTGTTTCTGTGAAAAACTCTTTCAAATACTGAAATGAATTTTCTTGATCTTCTCCCCAAACAAATGGCTCATCTTTTCTCAACAGTCTCGTGAGCGGTTGAATTGTCCTACTATAGTCAGGGACCAAATTACAATTCCACGTACAAATGCCTAGAAACGACTGAAGCTGTTTTACTGTTGACGGCCGAGGAAATTTCCTCAAACTTTCAATATGTCGTTTCTGTGGTGAAATTGTAGTTCCTGAAATTACTTTTCCCAACAATTCAATTTGATGTTTGAAAAAATAATTCTTCGTTGCCTGAATCTTCAAACCAACTCTCGATAGAAGTCTAAATACATTCTTAATATGCCTAAGATGATCTTCTTTCGTTCTCGAAAATATAATTATATCATCAAAATAGAAATCAGCATAAGGCAAATTATTTTCTTCTTGCGGCAATTCATCGAATACCTTTTGCATAGCTTGCAAAAATAGTGCGGGAGCATTTTTATATCCAAAAACCAATCTAGTAGGAAGATACTGATTTGTTGCTGTGACTATGCTCGCCTTTCTCATAGCTTCTGGCCCCAGCAACATTGAATGGAACGCGTTACAAACGTCACATAGCGAGAGATAGTTAGGACGAACATTTGCAATATTTTGCAAGAACGGAGCAATTTCTCTGACTGGTTGGTTATAAGTTTCACATATTGCATTCAATTGCCTATAATCTATACAAACTCTTTGTCGACCGTCCTTCCTAGGAACTACCAAACAATAAGTTTTATACGGGCTTTGACCCTTAATTACTATTCCGTGCTCTTCCAATTTATCGAAAGTAGCTTGCAATTGAGCTGCTCTCACCGAATTAAGAGGAATTTTATGGGCCTTAGGAGGCACATCTGTGACTGTTGGAAAGTCTTCTATATAACCATATTTTTTATCTAGGCAACCACAATCAAACTCATTTCTCGAAAACAAATCTGGAACTTCTAGCTTCACGAAAGCTTTAAAATCTTCGAGATATTCGGTCATAAATACTCCGGGTTTGCTTATCTCTTTTTCCCAGTCAATTTGATCAGGCTCTTGGCCTGGATTCAATGCCGGCAGATTACATGGTTCTGCCGAATCCAACAGCTTTTGACCCTCCTCCTCGCTCAGAGGAAAGACGAACCTTTCATCATCATTTTCCAAATCTAGTTGTACTTGTTTACACTTTTCCTCTATGTCTAGGTTGGACAACTTCCCTACTCTCGAATCTGCATTCATTATCATTGAATTTTGCGATTTATTAATCAACTGAATTTCAGCCAAATGCTCATTAATTTGAATGGTTTGGAGTGGAACCTCAATACAGGTTTGTTCTAGAAATTTGTCAACATTTATTTCCATTATGCCATTCGCCACATTCGAATAGCACTGAATTTTATTAACTCCTGTTTTTACTAGTACATCGTCTAGCAACAAAATTTCATCTTCGATTGATCTTATATTTTTAAGGATAACTTCCGGATCCGATACCTTACCTATATAGAGATAACTGTCACTGTCGTCATTAATTATCGACATTCTTTTGTTCAACATGGTTGACAATCCCAACAAGGGATATTCCAAGTTTTCGATCACATGAAAACAAATTTCAATTGGTTTTTTACCAAATATTACAGTGACATTTATTGGATTGTGAGGTTGAAAAATTTCATTATGTTGAACATCGGTCAATTTTCTACCAGGTATAGGGTGGATGTAATTTATTAGCTTCTTTTTTAATAGTTCTTTAGCCAATTGTCTACCCATCAAATTTGTTGATGCACCTGAATCTAGTTGAATATGTGTTTCAACATTTTGGTCTTCATTACCGAACTTAACTTTTGTATAAAGTTGATTTAGAAATTTTTCGTTGATATTAAATACCGACCCTAATTTTGAGTCGTTTCTTTTCGCCCCACAACTTTTTATTTCTTTTTGACCAGTATTGAATTGCCGTTTATCACGCAACCCTGGCTCTCTTCTTTTCTGTAAACATACTAATTTTCTCCCGTAAAGTCCGCTATAATTCACGCTTCCTACCTTCACGCTTTTTATCATGTGAGGTGAATCTGTACTAGAATAATTTATTGGATCACGCTGACTAAACCCTTTCCTTCCAGCAACGCAATTTCTATTTTCACTCATAAATTGTGCCACGTTGGCCGTAATTGCTTCTAGTGAGTCCAACTCGAATTGGTCTCTATTTTTAATGTGACACGACTTAATTGCTACTTGTGGATTCACACTCGGAATTGCCTGCTCTTTTTTATTTGTTCGGTTATAATATTTTCTAGTAAATATTAAAGCATTCTTCCGACTATCTTCTTTTAATCCTGAATTCTTAATTTTCTTATTTTTATTGCCTCTAGACACGAGCTTCGATTCCTTATCGGAGCCCCTTTTAATTAATATTTCATTGCTGGAAGCTTTTCTTTCTGAATTATTTTCGGTTGTCGAAAATGATTTAGAAAATCGGGCTATTCCAAATTCATTTATTTTATTTATTTTATTACGGGGGTAATTATCTACTTTTGAATGTTTTGTAGCCCCCTGATTTAGTTTTTTATGTCAG
>JAIYDG010000426.1 GCA_027487625.1 Bacteroidota bacterium | reverse complement strand
GTTTGTACTCGATACCAATCTATGGGCTGATGTATTGCCCAGCAATGTAATTGGTTACAGCAGCGGGCAAAATGAGCTCATTAGCAATCCTTTTATCAAATTGGACTTCCATTACTTTGATGAATTCGTAAAAAGCACTAGCGAAAAAAACTACGTACCCAATCCGAAGGTCAACCGGATGTTTTTTATGGATTACGAGTCCAATGAATTGATCGTATTAGCCAATTTTCTCTTTGAGGAACCAATTACACCTAAAAAGAAGGGTAAAACGGACGTCAATACCAAATTAGCAATCGAGGATTTACATTCTTTTTCCTTGCGTATTCAATTCAGAAACTATGATGCAGAAAGTATTGTCTTGCCTTCGGAGTTGAATCTGGGTATTGATAACCTAAAAAAATGTGCAAGTGCCTGGACTGACAACGAAGCACAGCTTAAGAATCCGCGAGACCGGGTTATTGAACTGAGTTATTACGTAGACGCTGCCGTAAAAAAGGCATTTAGACATGTCTTCAAAACGGCTTATGGGTTATTTCGCGTATTGTATCTGCTGCGCTTGATGAATATACACAGCATTAGTCCCACTGCCCGGAACAGAATTAAAAATGCCCCATCCGACGCTAACCTGAGTGATTGGATACCCCGACCAGAGCTGGATAAATTGGTTTTCAAAGTGCAGGATATTCGTTTCAGAAAAAAGAATGTGGCGGGTTCCGTTCGGTACAAACAATTGAGTGATGGGGAACATCAGTTGTTGCACATCATGGGCACTTTAAAAATCATGAAGGAAAACGATGTTTTGTTCCTTCTTGACGAGCCAGAAACTCATTTCAACCCTGAATGGCGCGCCAAAATGATTCGCCTGATAATGGAAACGAATCAAGAGGAAGACCTTGAGCAAGATCATTTTATTACCTCTCATTCGCCATTTATCATTTCAGATTGTAAACCTACCAATGTATATTTGTTTCACCGAAAAGATGGTAAATTGAAGGTTCAAACAGCACATGAACGCAAGCTCAACACCTTTGGCACATCGGTCAATATCCTCACTGAGGAGGTGTTTAACAAAAATGAAAGTCAGGGTGAATATGCCGGAATCGCGATAGCAGAATTGATGGATCGTAAATACGACAGCATAGAAGACATCAATAAAGCAAAAGAGGACGCCCGTATGCTGGGTGATTCTGTAGAAAAAACGCTCCTGTTCAGAAAATTATTGATGCTGGAAGAAACACTCACCCAAAAGCAATAGGCCATGATTTATACCTATACTTATTATGTCTCGGATGTAAATAAACTCAATGGTTTTGTGCTGAAGTTTTTTAATCGAATTGAATTTGAAACGGGTGATTTTTCAAATGACTTTTTTGAGCAGGAATTTTATGATAATTTGGTTTGCAAGCACACAGGTATTTTACTTAAACCTTTCAAACAAATTTATGCCATCATTAAAGGCTGGGAACAGACCAAAAAGACAGAATTGTGTGAGGCGATTCGGAAAAGTAACGACATAGAAAATATTTGCAATGGATCAGTACGCCCTACTAAAGCGGCTGAAATAGAACCAACTGTTAACAAACTATTAGTGACTCTTTTCAAAAAACTCTACAAAGATGTCCTATTTGGAAAATTCTTTAAACCCCATTATGGTGACAGGAAAACACATTATCATCTGTTCAGGCAGCATGCAAACAATGAATATGAAAACTGCCCAGCCTGTGGCATACGCCCAATGCACACTTCGCTTGATGATATCACGGATCAATACGACCATTATCTGCCCAAAGACATTTACCCGTTTTTATCTGTAAATTTTAAGAACCTGGTTCCAATTTGTAGTGATTGCAATATGGCCCTGGTAAAACATAATAACGATATTTTATCGCACACGGGCAAAGTTTTTTACCCATTTGATGTTACTCATCAAGCTATTACTTTTGAGATTACCATTGCCAAAAATGACTCAGATTTAGAAAAGATTGAATGGCAGATTGATTATTTATGTGCAGTCGGACAAGATGATGAATTAACCGCCTGGAAAGCCATTTATAAAATAGAAGACAGACATAAGAAGCATTTAAGAGGGCGTATTAAGCGTTGGTACAAAAACTATTGGGATGATTTTACAGATGCGGACTCTAAAAGGATAATCCCTAATGAACATGACCGAAAATTTAAATATCTGAAAACAAAAGCATCGAGTAGCCCATTTGAATACAAATGTTTATCAGCTTATCTCAATGACCCATATGCAACGGCAATGAGTGCAGCCCAAGCAGCTTCGCGATATTAGAAAAGAGCAATGGCGAATCATAATGGAGCACAAGATGTAAAAATTGACTATCATTAACCCGTCATCATGCAAAAATCACCCAACATCCACCCCGGCGAAGTCCTCCTCGAAGAGTTCCTCATCCCTATGGCCATCAGCCAATACAAGCTCGCCAAAGACCTGATGATTCCCCAAACCAGGGTCAGCGAAATTGTCAAAAGAAAACGGCGGATTACTGCGGATACTGCGCTGCGTTTGAGCAAATATTTCGGCACATCGGCCAAGTTTTGGCTCGGACTACAAGATGATTACGACCTGGAAGAATCGGGAAATTTATTGGCGGCAGAATTATTGACGATCCCCAGCGCCGCTATTTCCATAGCCTAGCCCCCAAACAAATCATCCATCTTCAAGTCATTCTGCACAATTGAGCGCGCGTACTCATTTTTGAGCAGCCCAAACGTAGTCAACATCACGAGAAATACCGCTTTTTTCGTTTTGGTACTTTGAATAAACGCTGCGATCTTATTGCGCAAAACGAGGTCATAAGCCTTGGTGATCTCGTAGGGGTTGATCGAAAATTTGATTTCAAAAAGATTGATGACCCGGTCTTTTCGGTCGATGATCAGATCGATTTGGGCACCACCAGATGCAGGGTCGGCAGCTTTGTACCAGGAACTGGTTTCGCTGTAAATCCCTTCGATGCCCAGGGCTTTTTTGATGTTTCGGACATGATCCCAGCAGATTTGCTCAAAAGCCAGTCCCGCCCATACATTTATCGCAGGGTCGTTGATGCGATTGACCCAATTTCCAGCCTCGTAGGTTCCCGCGTTTTCAATAAAGCGCAGGTAAAACAAGGTGTAATAGTCCGAGATGACATAAACTTTCCTGTTTTTATTGACGCCAAAAGGTATGTATGATTTCAGGAAACCACTTTCCTCCAATTCGTTAAGTTTGCTCGTCAAGTCACCGCTGGAAGCCACATTGGCTTTTTTGACCAGATTTTCCCGGGTGGCCCGGCTCCCTAGTTCATAAATTTTCCTCAAAATCTGTTCGTGCTGGGTGGCGTTTTTGAAGAGGGAAGCGAAAGTAAATTTGAATTCGGAGTTCAACAAGCCAGTCTCTTCGAAGCAGATTTTTTCGATGTTTTGAACCGCACTCAACCCCTTTTTTACTTGTTCAAGGTAATAAGGAATACCTCCCATGACCATGTACAAATTCACAATTTGGTAGCGATCAAAGCGAATATCTCTGGCTTGAAAGAACTGTTCTGTCTCTTGAAGCGTAAATGGCTCAATTTTGATGCGATGGGTTACCCGGTTGTACAAACCACCTTTGTTTCTAATCAGTTCATTGATCATCCAGGCCGCTGCCGAGCCACAAACGAATAGTTTCAGCCCTGCTTGGGTGCTGGCCCAACTGTTCCAAAAGTATTCCAGACCCGTTAAAAAATCAGATTTTTTGGTATCGAACCAGGGCAGTTCATCAATAAAAATAACTCGTGGTCCTTTTACTTTGGAGAGCTCCGTTTGTAGCAGAGAAAAGGCACTGAGCCAGTTCTTTGGCGTTTTGAATTCTTTCTCGAAGGTATTGTTAAGCGCAAGGGTAAAATTAAGCAACAGGGTCTGGGTCGTACTATTGGCCAGCCCCGTAGTGTAAAATGTGAACTGATGATTAAAAAACTCCTTGACTAAGAAGGTTTTACCCACTCTTCTCCGCCCGTAAATGGCGACAAATGCAGGCTGATCCGATTCCACAATTTCCGCTAAACGCGCCTTCTCACGTTGCCGTCCAATGATGTCCATGCGCTCATTTTCTTCCAAAACTAAGTAAAAAATGTCAGTTTTGGAAAAAAGTGAGCACCATTTCTTTCCAAAACCGACTTTTTTATCACGTTTTGGCAGAAAATGATCACCATTTCTTTCCAAAATCGACTTTTTTAACCCTATTTTGGAAGAAAATAAGCACCATTCTTTTCCAAAATCTACCCTCCAACTTCCACCTCCGCCTCAATCTCCACCAAACAGCCCGTCGCGACCAACTTCGCTTCAACCAGCGTATTCGCCGGATGGATTCCCGCAAAACGTTGTCCATGGGCACGGGCAACGGGTTCCCAATCACTGAGGTTGTGGACAAAAACACGGGTGCGGATCACATCTTCCATGGTTCCACCCAGGGCGTTGATGGCCGCTTCGATTTTATCCAATACAAAATGGGTTTGTGCAGCGGGGTCGGTTCCGCCAATCAGTTTATCCCGGTGTGCCGAGGTGGTACCAGAAACAGAGATGCGGTTTCCCCGGCGGATGGCCCGACTATACCCAGCGATACTTTCCCAGGGCGTGCCGCTGAATACCTGCATACTTCCATTGGTGCCGGCTTGCGGCGTATAAGGGCTGGGTAGGTCCTGCAAATGGTGGCTCAAATCACCAGATGCGGTCAGGAAAGGTGGCTTGCGGTATTCATCCCCACAATCACCTGGCACCGGATCGAGGTTCGATTGCGCCTCACGAATCAGGCGCTGGTCGGTTTCATCGAGTGCAAATGAAAACAGTTTTGCCGTTTCTTCCAGGTGGGCACTTTGCCCCAGGCGGGCACCGATGATGATGCCACCTACTTCCGCTTGCTCAAGAATGT
>JAIYDG010000626.1 GCA_027487625.1 Bacteroidota bacterium | reverse complement strand
TAAGTGGATATGATGTCATACATCAATTATGTAATACTACTTCACCAACTATCTGCACTAATTGTGGAACACGAACCCCAGGAACTTTTTCTCCGGGAACTGAAATTTATACCTTTCAAGGAATTGTAAATTTAGCCACAATCCCTGCTAATTGCTGCCTGGTGAATATTGGTTTTGATGCTTGTTGCAGGACTAATGCAAATACCATTCTAGTAAATCCTTCAACTTTGAATTACTACATGAGCATTAAAATCAATAAATGTGCTCCGAATTCTTCGCCAACTTTAAATAGTGGCTTCGATTTAATTGTCAGACCGGGATATGACCAAGTCTTAGATTTAAGTGCATATGACCCAGAAGGAGATTCCTTGAGTTACCATTTAGCGCCTTCTAAAACCGGCATATCAACAACAGCTCTTTATCAAGCTCCTTATGGTCCAAATCAACCCTTCCCTTACATGGGAGTTCCCGGACTATCACCACCATTGGTGCCACCATTTGGTTTACAACTCAATCCAATAACCGGACAATTAAGATTCAGAACACAAACAACTTGGGTTGCGAATTTGGTTGTTGAAATAAAAAAATGGAGAAGAGTAAATGGAGTCATGACATTTATTGGAAACAGTTTAATGGATTACCAGATTTATTCAATAGCACAAGCAGCCAATAATCCTCCAATAGCAAAAACTTTTAATGATTCAGGAACCTTGATAAACCCCAATTACCAGGTAGTTGAATATGCTTGTCCGGGTGTTAATTTATGCAAAACCTTTGTATCAACTGATGTGGACATTGATGACACAACTGATATTATAGCTCCAAATTATTTAAATAATTTAACAATCACCAAACTTTATAATGTGGCAACAAGAGCTTTTAACGGACCAAAAAATGATTCTGTTAAAGTATGCTGGACGCCTAGTGTAACAGATGTATCAAATAACCCTTTTATCATACCTTTAATAATCACTGATAGGAAATGTCCATTAAAAGGAAAATCAAGTTTATCCTATTCAATTTATGTTACAAATGGCCCGACTGCTATCATCAACAAAAAACTTACAGGATATTTTGATAGAAAATTATCTTATACCAGAACCAATCAAATACCAAATAATAAAGCGGCAACAATCTGGCAAATAGAAACTAACCCGGGTTCAAATACGTATACTTCAATCAATTCAGATTCCATAAATTATACCTTTCCGCAGATTGGTTTTTATAGAATTAAAGTAGGACTGATTACAAATTGCGGAACAAACTGGATAAATGATTCGCTTCAAATTGGTGGAATTTTTAGACTTATTAGTTTAGTTGAAAAAAATATTACCTGTAAAGGAATACCAAATGGCTCTATTAAATTAGCTACAATTGGTGGAATAGGTCCATATCAGTATAAACTAAATAATGGAGCTTATGTATTAAAAGATACATTCAATAATCTTGCTGCTGGTACTTATTGGGCTTATACAAAAGATGTCAATAATTTTAAAGATAGTATTCAGATTACCTTAAATGAACCCGCTCAGGCCATTTCAATTTTCACTAAAGAAATGAAGTCGGGTGCTTGTTACGGAGACTCAACAACTAGCATTAATTTAGGGTCAAACAATGCCATTGGATTTGTCCGTTTCAAAATGAATAGTGGCAACTTTCAGGATTCCTCCATCTTCAAGAATATCAGAGCCGGAAATATTGCTTTTACAGTTATAGATTCATTGGGATGTAGCAGCAGCTCTACTGTTAATTTTATTGAACCACCCTTCATAAACTTAAGCAATAGTTTAAGTAATAAAATAGCATGTAAAGGTGATTCAACAGGAAGTATAAATCTAGTTACAACGGGCGGTATTGGTCCATATACCTATAAGTTTGATACAGCTACAGAATTTTCTACTAAATCTCAATTTACTGACTTAAAAGCAGGAACTAAATTAGTTCAAGTAAAGGATAGCAATAATTGCATCAGAAACTTCAATATTATACTTACTGAACCTGAAACCAAATTAACATTAACACCTCTCGTAAATCAATCTATTTGTGCCAACGATAAATCATCTATTGTATTAAATACTTCAGGTGGAAATTTGCCCTATACTTTTACCTTAAACAATGGAACTCCAACATCGAATAATATTTTTAATAATCTTAGTCAGGGTAATTATAACCTAAAGGTTAAAGACAGCAATAATTGTATTATCAGTTTAGAAAGAACCATAAACCCGCCACTTTCTAGCCTACAAACAAGCATTCAAAGCAAAAATATTTCTTGTTTTGGTTTGATGAATGGAGAAATAAATATAAGAGCATATTCAGGAATTAAACCTTATCAATTTAAGGTAAATACAGGAAATTATGTGAATGATTCTAGTTTCAAAAACCTAGCAAAAGGTCAATATACTATTACCACAAAAGATTCCATTGGATGTATAATTTCTGAAACTTTAATGATTGCCGAGCCCACTAAAATCTCAAATAACTTAACAGCAAGTCCAAGTTCTTGTTTAAGCCTTAAAAACGGAACTGCTACTATTTCAGTTACAGGTGGTAAAACGCCATATACCATTAACTGGCTTAGCAATCCCACTCAAACAGGAATGTTTGCCAATAATTTAGAAAGTGGTTTATTAAAAGTAGTTGTACAGGATTCAGCTTTATGTCAAGTCTTAGACTCAATTTTTGTCCCTTATAAACCATTATTCGAGGATGAAAATATTTGTGCCATAACCTGTGATACACTAATAAACAGATATAAAATAGTTTGGAATAAAACGCCGAATAAAGGAATTGCTAATTACCAGATTTATAGAGGTACTAACCTAGTTACAACAATACCATTTGGCGGAAATCCTGTTTTTGTTGATACAAATTTCCCTGTTCCAATAAATGGAATAGCACCATCCTATTATTTAAAATCAGTTGATAGCTGTGGAATGAGTTCCAATTTAAGTGATGAAAGCAAACCGATTGTAATGACATCTGCAGTAAGTGCAGGAAATGTAAACCTTAGTTGGACACCCTATATCGGGACACAGCTGCCAAGTTCATATTTAGTTTATAGAAAAATTGGAAATGGAAATGCTTCAGTTGTGCATCAGGTTTCTTCAGGTAATCTTAATTATTCAGAAACTTTCTCCAATACTCAAAACAGAACATATGTAGTTGAAGCTCTATTTCCGCAGTCATGTGCCGGAGGCATGAGAGTACTTAGCAATCCTTTGTTTGTATTAGCAAATAGTATGAATGAAAACAGTGCTGTAAATAATGAATATGTATTATTTCCAAATCCTGCTTCATCAAATATTAGCATCATCAATAAAAGAGGACTCAATCAAATTAAAAGCATTCAAGTAACTAATGTATCAGGTAAAATGATTGAAAACTTTGAGTATGATAAGGCACAAGCAGATATCAAACTCGATATTCAGCAATATGCCAACGGTTCCTATTTTGTTATTCTGATTTTAGAAAATGGTATGAAAGTAAATCTGCCTCTTCAAAAGAGATTATAATCAAACAAAAAGCCATTGCGAATTGAATCTGCAATGGCTTTTTTATGGTTGAAAAGTATCAGAATTAATTATCGTATCCCAAATTAGGAGCCAACCATTTTTCTATGAATTCAACTGTTTCTCCTTTGCGTTTTGCATAGTCTACAACTTGGTCTTTCTGAATTTTACCTACACCAAAATATTTCGATTCAGGATGTGAGAAATAATAACCACTTACTGCTGCTGCAGGATACATGGCATAACTTTCTGTTAAATGTATACCAATTGCTTTTTCAGCATCCAACAACTCAAACAACAATCCTTTTTCGGTATGGTCTGGACAAGCAGGATAACCCGGTGCAGGTCTGATTCCTCTGTATTCTTCTTTGATTAAATCTTCGCTGCTTAAGCTTTCAGTAGCATCATATCCCCAATATTCTTTACGAACTAATTCGTGCATTTTTTCAGCAAATGCTTCTGCTAGTCTATCAGCAATGGCTTTAATCATGATGCTATTGTAATCGTCATGGTCTTTTTCGAATGCTTCAACCAATTTCTCAATTCCAATTCCAGCAGTTACTGCAAATCCACCAATATAATCAGTAGCTTGTTCTTTACTTGCAACATAATCAGCTAAACAATGGTAATTCTGTCCATCTGCTTTTTCATTTTGTTGTCTGATAAAATGAAACACTTCTGTTTTTCCATTTACATCCAATACAACATCATCACCATTTCTATTTGCTGGCCAGAAACCAATTACAGCTTTTGCTCCCAACAATTTCTCAATAATAACTTTATCCAACATCTCATTGGCATCATGGAATAATTTAGTGGCTTCTTTTCCAATAATTTCATCTTGCAAAATTTTAGGGAATCTTCCACTCAATTCCCAAGTTGCAAAGAAGGGTGTCCAATCGATATAATTTCTCAAATCTTCTAAAGGAAAATCTTCAAACACTTTTGTACCTAAGAAAGTCGGCTTAACAATATTTGCTTTATTTACAGAAACAGAAGCTTCTCTTGCTCTATTAATTGGTGTAAAGTTTTTATCGCGTTTTCTATTTTTGTATTCTTCACGGTATTGCGTATAATCTGCTTTCATTTTTTCATGATAAGCAGCTCCATGTTCTTTGCTAATTAAACTTTGAACCACAGGAACACTTTTACTTGCATCAATTACATGCACTACAGAACCACTATAATGTGGGTCGATTTTAACCGCAGTATGCACACGACTAGTTGTTGCTCCACCAATCAACAGTGGAATTTTTAATCCCAATCTTTCCATCTCTTTAGCAACTCCAACCATCTCATCCAAACTTGGAGTAATCAAACCACTTAAACCAATGGCATCTACCTTTTCTTCAACAGCTTTAGCAATAATTTTTTCAGTTGGTACCATCACACCCATGTCGATGATATCAAAATTATTACAAGCCAAAACTACACCTACAATATTTTTACCAATATCATGCACATCACCTTTAACAGTAGCCATCAACACCTTTCCTTGTGCATTGCTCATGTTGCCACTTGCACGTTTTTCCTCTTCCATATAAGGCATCAAAAACGCAACGGCTTTTTTCATCACCCTTGCACTTTTTACAACCTGAGGTAAAAACATTTTTCCTGAACCAAAAAGATCTCCAACGATGTTCATTCCGCTCATCAAAGGACCTTCAATTACATCTAAAGGACGAGGATATTTCTGACGAGCTTCTTCTGTATCTGCATCAATATAATCAACAATACCTTTTACTAAAGCATGAGATAATCTGTCTTCAACAGGTCTGCTTCTCCATTCTTCATCAACCTTTTCCTGTTTGCCTTTTTGTTTTACTGATTCTGCAAAATCCAACAAACGTTCTGTTGCATCTTCTCTTCTATCAAGTAAAACATCTTCAACTCTTTCCAATAAATCTTTTGGAATATCATCATAAACCTCCAACATACTTGGGTTAACAATACCCATATCCATCCCATTTTGGATAGCATGGTATAAAAATGCAGAGTGCATAGCTTCACGAACCGCATTGTTTCCTCTAAAAGAAAATGAAACATTCGATACTCCACCACTTACATGTGCACCAGGAAGGTTTGTACGAATCCATTTAGTAGCATTGAAGAAATCTAGTGCATTTTTTCTATGCTCTTCCATGCCTGTTCCAACTGGAAAAATATTTGGATCGAAAATGATATCACCAGGATAGAATTTTACTTTTTCAACTAGAATTCGATAAGCACGTTCACAAATTTCAATTCGTCTTTCGTAAGAATCTGCCTGACCAACCTCATCAAAAGCCATTACAATTGCTGCAGCACCATAACGTTTAATTTTTTTTGCTTGATAAATGAACTCTTCTTCACCAGATTTAAGTGAAATTGAATTCACCACACATTTACCTTGAACAACCTTCAAACCAGCTTCAATAATGGGCCATTTTGAAGAGTCAATCATAACGGGAACACGCGCAATATCTGGCTCAGCAGCAATTAAATTTAGGAATCTGGTCATGGCTTCTACCCCATCCAACATCCCTTCATCCATGTTTACATCAATAATTTGTGCACCACCTTCAACTTGTTCACGAGCAATTGAAAGCGCCTCATCATAATTTCCTTCTTTAATCAGACGTAAAAACTTAGCTGAACCAGTCACATTTGTGCGTTCACCCACATTCACGAAGTTCGACTCCGGCGTCACAATCAAAGGCTCTAAACCTGATAATTTTAATGTATAGTTGTTCATTTTTAAATACTTTAGCTATTGGCTTTTGGCTGCTGGCATCTGGCAGCTAGCTTCTGGCACATTTCGTTTATTAATTCAATTTAATTTTTTAATTCACCTTCTAATTTTACTATTAAAGAATTGATTTGCTTCTGCAACAAAACAATTCTATTTAATATCAAATTTACCTCCATATCTTTCGTAAATCCCAGATCAATTGCAATTAACAATTGAGTTTCCAATTCAAAACTAGAACCCAATGCGATTTCAAGAAATCGTTTAAAATCATTGATTCCTTTTCTACTCGCACCTTCTGCGATATTTGAAGGAATAGAAACACTTGCTCTACAAATCTGAGAACTTAAACCATACTTTTCTTCTTTGGGAAAAACTTCAACTACCTTATAAATATCCTTTACAAGTTTCATTCCATCAATCCAAATTGTATACTTTTTAAAATCCCTCAAATTTCTATTACCTTTATATTTGCAACCCAAAACAATTCAGTAGCCAGTAGCCAGTAGCCAGTAGCCAGTAGCCAGTAGCCAGTAGCCAACAGCCAACACCTATCCCCTCGGTTTATACTTAGCAGCTACTTCAGCAATTGCTTTGATATGCGGAGGAGTTGTACCACAACATCCACCTATAATATTAATCAATCCTTCTTTTAAAAATACTTCAATTTGTTCGGACATGAATTCAGGGCTTTCATCATACTGACCCATTTCGTTTGGCAATCCGGCATTTGGGTGAGCACTAATATTAAACTCAGATTTACCTGCCAAAACCTGCAAATAAGGTCTTAGAGCCGAAGCACCCAAAGCACAATTCAAACCAACACTTAACAAAGGAATATGTGAAACTGAAATCAGAAACGCTTCTGTTGTTTGTCCTGATAAAGTTCTACCCGATGCATCAGTAATAGTGCCGCTTACCATAATTGGATATTGTTTTCCGATTTCATCAAATACTTCTTCAATAGCAAACAATGCAGCTTTGGCATTTAAAGTATCAAAAATGGTTTCAACTAACAGAATATCTACTCCACCATCAATTAAAGCTTTTACTTGCTCTTTGTAAGCAATTACCAAATCATCGTAAGTTACAGCTCTGTAACCAGGATCGTTTACGTCTGGAGAAAGTGAAGCTGTTCTGTTTGTTGGGCCAATAGAACCTGCAACAAATCTAGGTTTATGTGGCTCTCTAGCGGTGAATTCATCAGCTACTTCTCTGGCAATTTTTGCTGATTGGTAGTTCAATTCATAAACAATATGTTCAAGGTGATAATCGGCTTGAGCGATGGTGGTACCACTAAAAGTATTGGTTTCACAGATATCTGCTCCGGCAGCGTAATATTGAGCATGAATATCTTTAATGATATCAGGGCGACTTAGTGAAAGTAAATCATTATTTCCTTTAAGTGGATGTGGATGGTCTTTAAGGGCAGGAGTTCTGAAATCTTCTTCCTCAAGTTTATGTCTTTGAATCATGGTACCCATGGCACCATCTAAAACCAAAATTCTTTCTTTTAAAATCTCTCTTATACTCATAGATAAAAATAATTAGGCCAAATTGGCATTTTTTATCCTGAAAGCGGCTGAATTGTGGCTGTGTTGGAAACATCAACAATCTTATCAGCTCCCAAATGGGATAGGTATTGGCACTATCCGCATTTTTCGGACTTGCCAAGACATCACCGGGCCTATTCCCTCCGTCTTTCTGGATAAGTGTGACAAAGATGTAGATTATTTGATTGATAAACAACAGTACAAAGGGTCAATTTGAACACATATCAACCCTAAAAAACAAAAAATGACATAAAATAATACACCACTAAACTTCAATTAAATAAGGCTATTTCATTCATTTAGAGAAAGATAATTAAACTTTATTTTTCATTTTCAAGGGATTACGGAATAAAGGCCTTATCTTTGCGGCTCAATTTTAATAAAGTACTTTGAAAAATTTTAGTGAATTGGGCGTAGACGCGCTCGTCCTGAATGCGATTCAGGAAATGGGGTTTGAGACTCCGACAGCCATACAGGAACAGTCGATTCCTGTATATTTAGAAACTGAACAAGACATTTTAGGTTTAGCCCAGACGGGAACAGGAAAAACAGCTGCATTTGGAATTCCAATCATCCAGTTAATTGAGCCACAAAACAAGTTTGTACAGGCTCTTATTATTTGTCCTACCAGGGAACTTTGTCTTCAAATCAGTAAAGATCTTACTGCTTACAGTAAATTCAAGTCAGGAATTAATATCGTTGCCGTTTATGGTGGTAGCAGTATTGACCGTCAGATTTCTGATATCAAAAGAGGCGCGCACATTATTGTTGCAACACCGGGCCGTTTGATGGATTTAATGGAAAGAAAAGCCGTTCAAATTAAAGATGTAAAATACGTTGTGCTTGATGAAGCAGACGAAATGTTGAACATGGGCTTCGAGGAAGATGTAGAGTTTATTCTCTCACATACTCCGGAACAAAAAAGAGTTTGTTTGTTTAGTGCTACCATGCCTAGACAAATCAAAAACATTGCTAATCGTTACATGAAAGATCCTTTCGAAATTTCAGTAGGAAAAAGCAATTCGGGTAATGTAAATATTACTCATCAGTACGCAAATATTCATGCTAAAGATAAATACGCAGCTTTAAAACGCTATGTAGATTTTAATAGCGATAATATTTATGCTATTATCTTCTGTAAAACAAAAAATGAAACCCAAGAAATTAGTGATAAACTGATTAAAGATGGTTACAATGCCGATTGTTTACACGGAGATTTAAGTCAGGCGCAAAGAGAAAAGGTTATGAACCGTTTCCGTCATCATGCTATTAGAATTTTATTGGCTACCGACGTTGCTGCTAGAGGAATTGACGTAACTGGTTTAACCCACGTTATCCATTTCCAATTACCTGATGATATTGAAAATTACACTCATAGAAGTGGTAGAACTGCTCGTGCAGGAAAATTAGGTGTTTCTTTCGTATTGTTAAACATGCGTGAAGGTGGTCGTTTAAAAGACATCGAACGTATGAGTAATATCAAATTCGAAAAAATCATGATTCCTTCTGCTACAGAAGTTCGCGATAAAAAATTATTAGCTTTCACAGATACTATTTTGAACACTGAAGTTGAAGAACATATCTTCGATACTCAAGTTCAAAAGGCTGTAGATGTTTTAATGGAAGCTGATCACAAAGAATTGGTTCAAAAGATTCTTTCTCTTGAATTAAGAAGATTCTCTGTTGATTTCATGAATGAGCCTGATTTGAATGCTAGTGGTTCTGACCGTGGTTCAAGAGGCGATAGACCTGAACGCAGTGAAGGTGGTAGAGAAAGAGATGGCGGTTTTGGAGGAAGATCAAGAGGTAACAGAATTTTTGTTAGTCTTGGTAAAAAAGACGGATTTGATATCCGTAGCTTCAAAGATTGGGTTGCTGATTCTGCTGGTGTTAGCTGGAAAGATTTACATGTTGATGTAAGTGGTGTTTATAGTTTTGTTGATTCAGGTGCAGAACATTCTGATGCTATCATCAAATCATTAAACGGAAAAGAATTCAACGGTAGAACTGTTAGAGCTGAATTATCAGGAGATAAATCTAGTGCTGGTGGTGAAAGAAGAAGTTCATACGGTGGCGGTGAAAGAAGAAGTAGCGGTGGTAGATCTGAAGGCGGATACAGCGGCGGTGGCGAAAGAAGAAGTTCTTACGGCGGCGGTGAAAGAAGAAGTAGCGGTGGTGGTAGATCTGAAGGTGGATTTGGTGGCGAAAGAAGAAGCAGCAGTTCATCATACGGCGAAAGAAGAAGTAGTGGCGGTGGCGAACGTCCTGAAGGCAGCTTCAGAAGACGTGAAAGCAGCGGCGGTGATTCAGGTGGTATTAGAAGAAGAAGAAACAGCTAGTACTGTTTGATAAAAATCAATATAAAATAGCCGGATTGATAAAACATTCCGGCTATTTTTGTTTTTATATGCTAATGAACAATTATACAGAAAAAGATATCTGGAATGCACTTGAAGTAGTGAAAGACCCTGAGATTCCAACACTTTCAATGGTGGATATGGGAATTATTACAAAAGTTGAAATCAGAGAAAATGATACAGTTTTCGTTGAAATGACTCCTACTTTTACTGGTTGTCCTGCATTAAAAATGATGGAACAAATGGTAAAAGAACGCTTAATTGAAATTGGTATTTCTAACCCAATTGTTCAAACAACTTTTGACAAACCTTGGGACTCCAATAAAATCACTGAAAGAGGTTTACTATGTCTAAAAAAACATGGTTTAGCTCCTCCACCAAAACACCAGGGCGAAATTACTGATGAATTATTGGAAGAAATTAATTGTCCTTTTTGCGGAAGTAAAAATGTTGAAATGAAATCTCCTTTCGGACCAACTCTTTGCAGAAGCTTACATTATTGCAACAATTGCCTACAGGCCTTTGAGCAATTTAAACCTGTTGTTTAAAATACTTTGATAAAATACATTCGGTTTTAAAAAACTGAATGTATTATTTGAATAAAATATCTTTAATATTTAATTGAAGATTGACATGTCCATTGAAATGATTTTCTTCGATGGTATAACAAATGTCAAATGAAATTCCTTGAGCAACTTTTTCGTAGTGTTCGCCCAATCCAAATGCGATGGCTTTGAAAATCCTACCGCCATTCTCTTGAGTTAAACTTAGTTTTAAGTGATTATTTCCAACAATTGTTACATCACCAACATCCCACACATTTTTACTCATGAAAACTGGATTCTGATTACCGGGACCAAATGGTGAAAACTGTTTTAATACATTAAAAAACTTAGGAGTAATAGTTCTTAAATCTATCTCCATATCATATTCAATTTCCGGAGTAAGGCTTCTGTGCTCAATATTCTTGGCTACAACTTTCTCAAATTTTTCAATAAACAAGGGCAGATTTTCTAATTTTAATGTAAGTCCAGCTGCGTGAGTATGACCGCCATATTGATCTAATAAATCACTGCAAGTTTCAATAGCACTGTATAAATCAAATCCATCAACCGAACGTGCACTACCTGTTGCCATACCGTTTGATTCTGTAAGAATAATTGTTGGCCTATAAAACTTTTCAATAAGTCTCGATGCAACAATTCCAATTACCCCTTTGTGCCATTCCTTATGAAATAAAATAGTACTTTTTCTATTGATGAAATCAGGGTCTTTCGCAATTAACTCAAAAGCATGTTCTGTGATAGTTTGATCGAAATTTCTTCTTTCATTGTTATGCTGGTTAACCTGATGAGCAATTGTTCTTGCTTCATCTTCTCCAGCAGATGTCATTAACCTAACAGAATCTTTGGCATCAGCAATTCTGCCAGCAGCATTGATACGTGGACCAATAAAAAATACGATATCATTTACACCATATTCGGGTTTTTCAGGATAAGCTTCTAATAGCGCTTTTAATCCATTGTTTGGATTTTCCTTCAATCGTTTCAACCCATAATGAGCCATCACACGATTTTCATCAAGTATTGGAACCAAATCAGATGCTACACTTACTGCACCCAAATCTAGATAACGTTCAACTTCCTTTGGAGAAATTTCATGGTGCATAGCATAAGCCTGAATCAATTTATAACCAATACCACAACCAGAAAGCTCCTTGAAAGGATAAGTGCAATCTTTTTGTTTAGGATTTAATACTGCAATAGCTTCAGGAATTTCATCACCAGGTAAATGATGGTCACAAATAATAAAGTCAACTCCTTGATCTTTTGCGTAAGTTACTTTATCAATCGATTTAATACCACAATCAAGAGCTATGATTAATGAAAAAGAATTGTTTCTTGCCCAGTCAATCGACATAAAACTAATTCCATAACCTTCAGTATATCTATCGGGAATGTAAAAATCAACATTTGGATATCTTTCAACCAAAAATGAATAAACAGTAGCAACAGCCGTAGTTCCGTCTACATCGTAATCACCATAAATTAAAATCTTTTGGTTTTTTTCGATAGCCTCATTAATTCTAACTATTGCCTTATCCATTCCTTTCATTAGAAAAGGATCGTGTAAATCAGCAATTTGAGGTCTAAAAAATTTCTTTGCCTTTTCAAAAGTATCCATGCCACGCTGCACCAGAATACTAGTTAAAACTTTGTTCAGGTTAATAGCCTTAGAAAGTTCTTCAACTATATTTTTATCGGGTTGTATTTTGGGAATCCAGCGTTTAGTCATTTGAGCTTTGCAAGATAATGATTTTTTAACAGGGCTTATAATTTTCAATATAACGATGAGGACATCCTTATTGATACTCAGGCTGTTTTTATCAATGAAAGTTCTTACTTACCTTTGAATTTAAGAATGGGATTGATATTATTAATGGAAACCTCAACTGAAGTATGCTCGGTTGGTTTAGCAAAAGATGGAAAAATTGTCGGAATTAAAGAAAATTTCGAAGGCAACCAGCATGCTTCCCAACTCCATGTTTTGGTTGATGAGTTGTTGAAGGAAGGTAATTTCACTTTAAAAAATCTGGATGCTATTGCCATATCAAAAGGACCGGGAAGTTATACAGGTTTAAGAGTTGGCGTTTCTTCTGCAAAAGGATATTGTTATGGTCTAGATATTCCTTTAATTTCAATCGGAACACTTGATTCTCTTAAAAATCAGTTAATTGAAGTAATAAATCCAAGCGAAGATTGCTTTATAATTCCAATGTTGGATGCAAGAAGAATGGAAGTTTATTGCGGAATTTGGAACCAAAAATCAGAACAAATTCAGGAAATTGAAGCTAAAATTCTGGATGAATCTTCTTTTTTAGAATATATCACAGAAACAAAAACATACTTTATTGGAACAGGAAATGACAAATTCAATAAAATCATTTCAAATGAAAATGCCATTTTCATGAACAATATTTATACATCTGTAAAAGGAATGGCTAAAGAAGCAGAAAACAAATTTGTAAAAAATCAATTTGAAGATACAGCTTATTTTGAACCATATTACCTAAAGGAATTTGTAGGAACAACTCCCAAAAAGGCATTACATAAACTTTAAACTGCCAATATATTATCATTTCGTGCCATAATTATCTTATTGGCTGGATTGGTCCAAAAATTGAAACAAAAAATACTTTATGAAAATTGAACAATTATATACATCCTGTCTAGCACAAGCAGCATATTACATAGAAAGCAATGGTGAAGCTGCAATAATCGACCCGCTGCGAGATTATCAAACCTATATTGATAAAGCAGAGGAAAATGGAGTTAAAATCAAATATATTTTTGAGACGCATTTCCATGCAGATTTTGTAAGTGGACATATAGATTTAGCAAAAAAAACTGGGGCGAAAATAATCTATGGTCCAAATACCATAACCGATTACAAAGTTCATGTTGCAAAAGATGGAGAAATTTTAAAATTAGGCGATTTAAATATTCAGGTAATTCATACACCTGGCCATACTTTAGAAAGCTCATGTTTTCTTTTAAAAGATAAAAAAGGCAAGAATCATTGTGTATTTACAGGAGATACACTATTTGTTGGTGATGTAGGCAGACCAGATTTATTGGATGGAATCATGACTAAGGAAGAATTAGCATCTAAAATGTATGATTCATTAAAAAAACTTACTGTACTTGAAGATGAAGTCATCGTATATCCGGCTCACGGAGCTGGTTCAGCATGCGGAAAAAACATCGGAAAGGAAACATTTAGCACAATTGGAGAGCAAAAGTTACAAAACTATGCGCTTCAGGAAATGAGTCGTGATGAATTTATTAAAGAAATAACAAGTGGAATTAGTCCTGCACCTGCATATTTCTTTAAAGATGCAAAATTGAATAAATCAGGATATCCTGCATTTGATGAATTAATTAATAAGGCTCATAATCCTTTAAGTTTAGAACATTTTGAGAAAGAGATCAAACAAGGAGCTACAATTATAGATACCAGAATTGCGGATATTTTTGAATATGGATTTATTCCCAGTTCATTAAACTTTGGCTTAAACGGACAATTTGCAATTTGGGCAGCCACTATTTTAGACTTACAAACAAAGATTATTCTGGTATGCAAACCCGGTACTGAAAAAGAATCTATAGAAAGACTTAGCCGAGTTGGATTCGATCAAATCATTGGCTTTTTAGATGGTGGTTTTGAAACCTGGTTAAATGCTGAAAAAAGGTATGACATGGTCATTTCAATTTCTTCAGAGGAATTGGCATTAGACTCAAAACATAATCCCAAAGCTGTAATATTAGATGTTAGAAAAGCATCGGAATACAAAGATGGCTATGTGGCAAAAGCTATAAATATTCCTTTAAATGAATTGCTTGATAAAGCTGAAGAAATTGATAAACAACAAGAGTGTTTAGTACATTGTGCAGGTGGATATCGAAGTATGATTGCAGCAAGTATTCTTAAACAAAAAGGATTTCAGAATATTAAAAATGTATGGGGCGGATATAATAAAATTAAAGAAGAAATTATAGACTTAGTAGTTCCATCTAATTAATCAATAAATCTGTTTTAATATTCAATTTCTATAAATAGATAAATAAAAAAGACCGTTTCATTTCTGAAACGGTCTTTTTTTATACAAAATAAACATGTTTAAGCTTTTACAAACAAGAAAGCCAGGTGAAATCACCGGGCTTTCTTGTTTTATTTTACTTATCTAAATAAAGTTACAGAGCCTGAGTAAGAGTACTTCTTACCACTAAAACTTGTTGCATTTACCTGATAAACGTATGCATCTTGCTGACATTCTTGATTTGTTTTCTGGTCTGTTCCATCCCATCCGATATTTATATCATTTGTTCTGAAAACCAATTGACCCCAACGATTGAATACCATTATATCAATTACATCAAAACCAGTTGCAGCTACTTTAAATGTTCTATTACATTCTAAAGGACAAGGCACCGAACTATTTCTGTAAATAGCTGAAGGAATAAATACAGTAATATCTGGCTCAACTCTGATTTCTTTAGTAATTGAATCATAACATCCATAACCATTAACAACAGTTAACATTACAGGAATTTTAGCTGTATCTGCAGGGAATCTAACATCTTGAGGACTTTCTTCGTATAATAAACGATTAGGACCACCAATCATTTCAGGACCCATATGCCAGATATAAGTTAACGGGCTATTATCAGCATTCGATGATTCATTAAAGAAGTCAAAATATGGCTTAGCAATTGTAGTACTTAATGGATCATTACTAAAATTAGCAATCGGAGTTGGATAAGCATACAATGGTGCAGTTGCTGTATCTGTACATCCACCCTGTTCAACTACTAAATAGATATTTCTAGTTCCAGGTGTTGTATAAGTACGGGTAAACACATTATCTGTTGCAGGAGTTGGATTGATAGCGGTACTTGGCAAACTTCCTTCATACCAATAGTAGTTCGGAGTAGTAACACCTGTTGGGTCTGAAGTAAATGTAGAGGTTAATACCTTACCATAACGTTGATCTACACAAGCTCTATCTGGAGCAATTGTAAAGCTAGCTAAAGGTTTAGGCAATATTGTATATGTAGCTTGGTCAGTAGCAGCCGCGCAACGGTCGTTATTCGTAGTTGTAGCAATGAAAGTAATTGTACCACGAGTAATATCTGCAGGTAAAGCTGTATAAGTAATACCTGCATTTCCATTGTT
The DNA here is from genome assembly GCA_027487625.1 of Bacteroidota bacterium. Lineage (GTDB taxonomy): Bacteria > Bacteroidota > Bacteroidia > UKL13-3 > UKL13-3 > CAISCU01. The sequence goes on along the minus strand of JAIYDG010000626.1, from coordinate 10,302 downwards.
TACAATGTTTGCATTTGTACCATCAGGAGTTGTCCAGCTTACACCATATGGAGAAACAGGCAATGTCTGGAATCCAACATTAAATGAAGCATCATAAGCACAAACTGTTGAACCTGATTGAATTTCCAATACCGGAGGTAATTGTACTCTGATATCAATAGAGTCTTTATTACTACATAATGTGCTTGGGTCAGTAAAGTAGTATTTAACATTGTAAACACCATTAGTAATTCCAGGTGTATTTAAGTTAAATGTACCTGTGGCTAAATTAAATGCTGCCGGCAATGGAGGGTTACTAAACATTGTTCCACCATCAGTTGTACCAGAAGGATCCATAAAGAACACTACACTACCTTTAGTTATACAAACAGCAGAATCACTTGGATCATTAAAATCAATATCAACATTTGGATTTGCATTTACTTGTAATGAACCTAAAGCTGTTACTACACAACCTGAAGCTGTATCGGCATAAATAAATTTATATTCTTTTGTAAAATTAGGAATGATAGGATTTGATGGATCAAACATTCTACCATTAGTTAAAGCGCCTGAATAAGCTTGATCAATTGGATCCATATACCAATAAGCTGTGCTCAAATTTGCTGGAACAGTTCTTCTACCTTGCATTACAACATCTAAATCAACTGCTTGACTTGATTTACATATAGGATTACCAACACCAGGAAATAATTCTGGAGATTTAACCACTCTAAATACTGTAGTATCTGATGCAATACATCCACCAACTGGAGAAGCAATAGTAACACCTGCAACTGCTGGATTTAAAATTACATTATTAGATGGAGGGAAACTTGTTGTAAACTCATAAGTCAAAATGTTTGTATCAGGTAAATATTTAACATCTGTTCCTTTTGGATCAAATGCATAATAATTCTGACTAGCATTAGGTTTATAAACACCATTTCCGTACCATAATTCATTTAAAGCTAAAACACCACCATTAGGACTGTATCCTTGAGTTCCCGGCCTCAAATCCCATTCCGAACCGCGATTATCACATAATTGTCTGTTAGGACCAGCATTAATATTTGGAACAGGGAATACAGCTACTAATAATGAATCACGAATCGAACAACCTTCATTATCAATAACCTGAATCCTTACATAATTTCCATAAGGTTGAGACGCTGTTGATGGAGGTAAATTATTCAAATTATCAACAAGCAATTGATTACCGCTAATTGCTAATGGATTTGATGGATATGTCCAGATTCTATTCACCAAGGTTTTATTAGTAGAATTTATTACAGGTAATGAAATGATATTATTAGTTCTACATAATGGAATAGAGGTAGGTCTATTAATTATAGGTAATAAATTAACCTTCACTTCCATTGAGTCAACATTCGAACATGTTACTCCACCGTATGTTATATAACCTGTTACCTGATATGTAACTGTTGAAGGTGGTGAAACTACTAAAGTTGGTTGATTTGAAACAACCGGACTACTACTGGTTATAGGAACTTCCCTCCATTGGAAACTATCAATTGCAGCAGTTGTACCTGTGGCAGTTAAAGTTATTGGTGCATCATTAAAGCAAATTGTTCTATTCGGACCAGCATTTACTGGTACAACATTATTAAAGAAAACACTTGCACTTTCAACCCTAACACAACCAAAATTATCGGTTTTTGTTACTGTATAAACTCCACTATCCTTAGGGATGATTTTCATGGAAACTGAATCTTCAAGAACAGGAGATACTGGTGATTTTCTCCATCTCCATGTACCAACTGAGTTGTTTGAACTCCCTGCATTTAATGTATCAATAGAACCTGGACACAAACGCATTGCAGGGGTTAATTCTGGTATTGGCAAATTCCTCGTAAAAATATTAAATGCTGCAGAATCTCTACAATTATTTAAATCTTGGATTAATACTTTATAAGCTGTATTTGCTCCTGCATTACTTGGAGTAAATGTTGCATTAGAATCCAAACTTTGAGCACGGGCAATAGTTGTTGAACTCATTCCACCTAAATAATAAGTGTATCTGTAACTTGCACCTAATGGCACACCGCCACGGCCTTTAGCCTGAATTGTAACAGGAGTGCCAAGACAATTAAATGTATCTCTTACGCTTACATCAACCTGTTCTGGTATAAAAACTGAGTCAATAATATTATCATTTGGACAACCATTTGGCGTAGGAGGAGCAACAGTCGTTAATCGAAGCCTAACATTATGCCAACCAGCCTGAGTAAATCGATGATTTAGAACTGATTGTCCAGTAATCGTAGTATAATTATCTGAATTTGGCGAATTCTCGACCTGAAACTGAGTATATGATGTATTTAGCTGAACGTTGTTTTGAAGAGTATATGTAAAATCATAGAATCCGCAATTTTTATTTATCTTATTAATAATAGCAATAGGTATTCTTCTTACAGTTACAGCAAAAGAACGGGTTGTTCTAGCTGGTAATGGACAAGCTCTATCTTTAGCAGTTACAATAAAATAATATGGTAGATTGTTTGCCATACTTGCTGGTGGCGTCCAACAAAACCTAAAACTATCCTGTTTAGGACCAACTACTTTTCGCTGACTGACTGTATAGAGCGGTAAAAACGTAGCACCATTAGAAACTAAATTTGTTGGAGCATTCCAAGATAAATCTGTAGTATCCCAACCTTCAATACCATCGGCAGCTGCAATAATGATACATAATTGCTGACCTGCACAAACTGCATATGAGAAATTTGGTTGTGGACTTGTTAAAGCTCCTGTTGGAGTATAAGTTCTTAAAACCGGTGGAAAGTTTTCTGGACAAACTTTACTATAAAACTGAATATCCCTTCTAGTTCTACCTACAATTGTAGGAACACCATTAATTGTTTTCCATTGAGTTACCTCAATAACTAAATTAGCTACGAAATTACCAAAAGGCCTAAATCGAATATCACCAGTAATTGGGTCGATATTAATACCAAATGGTGGAACCAATGGTGGTGATAAACCAGGAGCTCCAAGATATGGAAAAGGAACACCAGCTGAATATGGCGGAGCATAAGGAGCTGCTGTATTAGGACCAGTCATTGCTTGTCCGAATGAATAACTTAATGAATCACCATCAGGGTCAATCGCACCTAAATTATAAGTAAAATCTTGTCCAGCACAAGCAACAGCAACTGGGTCATTTGTAAAAGTGGGAGCCGAATTACAAGGAGTTACACATTTATTAATCATACCTCCAGCATAGTAATTAAGTCCACCTGGATTAACTAAAGTTGTAATAGCTGAGTTTCTGCAACATTCGCCGAATCCAACATTTACCAAGCAGCAGTTCGGTGGAACAGATGCAAAATTCACAATGCCCTGAAATGTGTAAATTTCAATACCCGGAGTAAATGAACCAGGTGTTCTTGTACCACAATTTGAACAAATTGAAGTTGCTGATGCACATAATTGAATTACATCATAACCACTAATATTGGGAAGTACTGTTAAACTTGCAGTTCCATAAGAAGTTCCTAAACAAGATGGTGATGCTCCTGTAATCTGCAAATTAATTGCACATGATGGATTTACTGGTCCCGGAGGGCAACCGCAAAGCGAAATACCTTGACAGTCACGATACCACTTGTAGGTGATTAAATACTGACCAGGAGTTGTTCCAACACACTGGTAAGTGATATCACCTCCTACTAAGTGTGAGGCTTTAGCTTCCTCAAGGTTAACTAATGTGAATACCACCAGCAACATGCTTAGCTGAAGGATTCTTTTAAAGGTATGTATCATTGTCTTCATAACACTAAATTTCTATTACAATGCTCAAAACTAATATAGACTTTACTTAATATTATCTTAAGAGTCACTTTTAAGGGGATAAATATAAGCATTTAGTAAAAAGTTAAGGGAATCATTTAGAAATATTTAAATTTATCAGCAAATGAGGCTATTAGGAAAACAAACACAACAAGAATTTAATCCAATTTCTCCAATTTGGCACGGAATTGATTTTGAATTATTAGATATCGATTTTGATGCTAACTTTAAGATGTCAAAAATCAACACAAAACGCTCAGGATTATGGAGATATGAAAACTTCTTACCGCCATCCTGTACATCAAATGTTATCTCTCTGGGTGAGGGATTTACACAAATTATCAAGTATGAGAATAATTACGGAGTAGACTTAAACATAAAACTCGATCAATTAAATCCAAGTGGATCCTACAAAGATAGAGGTGCTTCTGTACTGTTAAGTCATATTAAATCAATTGGAATTCAAGACATTGTACAAGACAGCAGCGGAAATGCAGGAGCTGCAATAGCTGCTTATGCAGCTGCTGCAAAAATAAATTGTAAAATTTTTCTTCCCAAAGAAACACCAGAAAGTAAAATCCTGCAAATGAGAGCTTATGGTGCTGAAATTTGTGTTGTTGCTGGAAATAGAGAAGTTGCTGCTGAACACGCATTTGAGGCTGCAAAAAAATCTTATTATGCTAGTCATTGTTTTAATCCATTTTTCTTTCAAGGTACCAAAACCTTTGTTTATGAGGCATTTGAGCAAATGAATGAAAAAATTCCGGACTATATTGTTCTTCCTGCAGGAAATGGAACCTTAATTATTGGTGCATATTTAGGTTATATAGATTTACTAAAGGCAAAGTTGATAGAAATAATACCAAAAATTATTGCTGTTCAAACCGAAGCTTGTAATCCAATAGAAATTGCATTCAAGGCAAACAAAAAGAATATCAGCCCAATAGAAAAAAAGAATTCAATTGCAGAAGGAATCTCAATCGCAAATCCAATAAGGGCAAGCGAAATATTGGATTGCGTTTATAAAACTAATGGAATGGTAATTTCTGTTAATGAAAATGAAATTTTGAATTCATGGATTGAGTGTTCAAAAAATGGCCATTTTATTGAAAGTACATCTGCAGCAACTTTTGCTGGAATTAAAAAATTGGTAGAAAAAGTCGATGCTGGTTCATCTATACTAAGTTTGTTTAGTGGACACGGTTTGAAGTCATTAGACAAAATCTATTAAATGAGCTAAGAAAAAATAATAGATTTGCCTTTTATGTATAGACTTTGTGTTTTTATGCTGATTTTAATTTCTTGTAAAGAAACCAATAAGGAAAAGCCTTTGGCAATTGCTTATGGTGAAGAATTAAAAGTAGAAAATTTAATCGATTTTGAAAAATTAAATTTGCATGGAAAGGACAGTATTAATCAGCTTAAATTACTTGTAAATGAATGGTTAATAAAAAAAATACAATTAAAAGAAGCAGAAAGTGAAAAACCCATTAGCGAAGATAAAATTGACTTAATGGTTAAAAATTACAGAGACGAGTTATTGGTACATTCGTTTGAAGAAAATTATACAAATAATCACCTTGATACGAGTATTTCAGAAAATGAATTACATCAGTATTTTGAAGAAAATAGTCAAAATTTTCAACTTGGAAGTAACCTTGTACGACTTATTTTCGTTAAAAGTCTTGAAGAAAATAAAGACTTAAATGAAATAAAAAAATTGATACAATCTGATGATAAAAACGACCTAAATCAATTGGGCCTGATTTGCAAAAACTCCTGTGAAAACTGGTTTCTCGAGCCATCATCTTGGCTCAATTTCGACGATGTTATAAAAGAAATTCCTATTAAAACCTACGATGCTATTCAGTTTTTGCAAAACAATAAATATGTAGAAATTAAAGAAGGGTCTTATATTTACCTCGTTTCTATAAAAGAATATAAAATAAAAAACTCGGCTTCTGAGTTCTTATTTGAAAAAGAAAAAATAAGAAAGATAATTTTGTACTTGCGACGAAAAAAACTTTTGAAGGATTTAAACGAAAAACTAAAAAAAGAAGCTGAACTTAATAAACAAATCGAGAGTTTTGTGGAATAATATGAAGAAAATATTAATGATTTTATTGGGCTTAATTTTGGGAATTCAAGTCACCAAAGCCCAAGTTTTAGATGAAATTGTTGCAGTTGTTGCCGATAGAATAATTCTTAGGTCGGATATTGAAGTTGCATTTGAACAGTTTAGTAAACAAACTGGAAATACACACGATTCAATGAAATGTGAGATTTTGAAACAGAAACTCATTGAAAACCTAATGATTATAAAAGCTCAAGTTGATAGTTTACCTGTCAATGAAGAAAGAATTGATGCTGAAATTGAGGAAAGAATCAGGTATTTCTCTAAACAATATGGTGGTGAAAAAGGACTGGAAGAAGTTGCAGGAAAAAGCATTCTAGAAATTAAAAATAGCCAAAGAGAAAATATTAGCAATAACCAACTCATTCAGGAAATGCAGCGAAAAATTGTTAAAGACATTAAAGTAACTCCAACAGATATTAAAAACTTCTTCAATTCATATCCAAAAGATAGTTTACCATATTACAGTGCAGAAGTTGAACTTGCACAAATTATAATAGAACCTAAAGTTAGCAAAGAATCAAAACAAGCTGCTTATGAGAAAATTGTTGAACTAAGAAGAAGAATTGTTGAAGGTGGTGAAAAATTCAGCACACTAGCTTTAATTTATAGTGATGATAAAATTTCAGCAAGTAATGGAGGAGAACTTGGTTACTTCGGAAGAGGCATGATGGTTCCTGAATTTGAAGCTGCTGCCTTTAGGCTAAAACCAGATAGTATTTCTAAAATCATTGAAACAACCTACGGATACCACATTGTACAACCCATTCAAAGAAGAGGTGAAGAGGTAAATGCACGTCATATTTTGATTATGCCAAAAATTTATAGCACCGATATGGAATTGGCTCGACAAAAATTAGATAGTGTTATACAACTAATAAAAATTGATTCAATTTCATTTGAAAAGGCTGCTCAAAAATTCTCTGATGATGCTGAAACAAAGGGTTCAGGTGGCTTTATAGGTTCAGGTGGACTTGGAAATTCAAGAATAGCAGTTGATGAACTTGATAAAAATGTATACTTAAACATTTCATCATTAGAACCTGGCGAAATGTCTGAACCTGAGTTAATGTTTTTACCCGGTCCAGAACAGAAAAAGGCTTGGAGAATTTATTATTTAAAAAGCGAAACCCCACCACATGTTGCAAATCTAAAAGATGACTACCAGAAATTTAATGGAATGGCATTTAACAAAAAGCAAAATGATGCTATTCAAAAGTGGGTTGAAAAGAATAGAAAGGAATTTTATATTCAAGTAAATGGCCCTTTTGCAAATTGCAAACAAATTTCAGATTGGGTTTCTAAAGGAAAATAATTAGCAGAATGACAGTTTATTCAAATGATGCAGAAGCTGCGAAAGCTTTTAGCGCGAAATTTCAGGAATTAAAAAATGAAATTGGTAAAGTAATTATTGGACAAGACGAGGTAGTTAATAATTTACTTATATCAATATTTTCTAATGGCCATTCTCTTTTAATTGGTTTACCTGGACTTGCAAAAACATTGTTGGTAAAAACCATTTCAGAAGTATTGGATTTAAATTTCAATAGAATTCAGTTTACACCAGATTTAATGCCTGGTGATATCACTGGTTTTGAAATTTTAGATGAAAATAGAAACTTCAGATTTGTCAGAGGTCCTTTATTTGCTAATATTATTTTGGCAGATGAAATAAATAGAACACCACCTAAAACTCAGGCCGCTTTGCTTGAAGCAATGCAGGAAAAATCAATTACTGCAGGTGGTAAGCTTCACAAACTTGATGCTCCATTTTTTGTTTTAGCTACACAAAATCCTATAGAACAAGAAGGAACTTATCCTTTACCAGAAGCACAATTAGATCGTTTTATGTTTAATTTAATTCTTGATTATCCTTCATATTTAGAAGAATTAGAAGTAATTAAAAGTACAACCTCAGGAAAACAAACAGAGCTTCAAAAAATAATGCATTCAGCTGATATTCTTCAGTTTCAAGAGTTAGTAAGGAAAGTTCCCGTTCCAGATAATGTGATGGAATATGCAGTAAAACTTGTTACTAAAACCAGGCCAGGTTCTGAGTTCACTACCCAAATTGTTAAAGATTATATTAGTTATGGTGCTGGGCCAAGAGCAGGTCAATTTTTGATTCTTGGAGCAAAATGTAGAGCATTATCAAAGGGAAAATTTTCACCAGATATAGAAGATATTAAAGCAATAGCAATACCGGTTTTAAGACACCGTATCATAAAAAACTATAAGGCAGAGGCTGAAAATATGCAAGTTGAAACGATTATAAATTCACTTTTATAATCCCTTCTGCTCTCGCCAAATTTGATTAAATGTTTTTTCAACTATTTTAGGAAACTCCCTTTCTTCTCCCCAATCCTTTTTAAAGAAAGATTTAAAGGTAAAATTTCTTAAAGTAGTTTGTCTGTTTAAATTTTTCCTGCTTAACATTAATTTATTCCAGGAATACCAGGCAAGTTTATCTCCTTTACTCGCAAATCCCTGGTTAACGAAATCTCTTCGGTTTCTTAATAAATGATTATGTATGTCGATATTTACCGGGCATACTTCTGTGCATTTTCCACAGAAAGTAGTATGATTACTTAAGAAACCAAAATTATCTAATCCAGCTTTCAATGGTTGAATTACCTGGCCAATTGGACCTGACTGATGTTGTAAATAAGTTTGATTTCCTCCAATAGTTTTATAAACTGGGCATACATTATTACAGGCACCGCAATCTATGCACGATAAAGCCTGTCTTTGATCTTGTGATGCCAAAACCTCAGACCTTCCATTATCAATTAAAATTACGATAAACTCAGTAGGTCCGTCGAAATCATCTCTTTCTCTAGGACCTGTTATAGTTGAAAAACTTTGAAGAACCTTTCCTTTTGAATGAGTAGAGTAAAGAGAAAGAAATAAATCTAATTCATTCAAACCCGGAATTATTTGGTCAATTCCGGCTAATACAATGTGTGTTTTAGCAAACGCAAAACTTAATCGAGCTGCACCGGAATCCTCAGAAATAGCAACTAAGCCGCTATCGGCAATAAGAAAATTAGCACCGGTTATAGCTAAATCTGCATGAAAAAATTCAGACCTTAGCTCTTCCTTAATATCAGATAACATTTCGTTCTCATCTGCATCAAGAGAAACCCTAATAGATTGGTTTAGTTTATTTTTTACATCAGAAAAAGAATCTTCAATTGTTGGAGTAATAAAATTATAAGGAGTCTTTTTTGTTTGTTTTAGAATATAATCTGAAACATCAGCTAAATGATGATTAATGCCTTTAGAGTTCAAAAAAGAGTCGAGCTCAATTTCTTCAGCTAAAATAGACTTGCTTCTAATTATTTTTTCTGCTTTTTGCTTTTGAATAATCTGTAAAACTTCATTTTGAGCATTAGATATATCATAGGCCCAAATTACCTTACCACCTTTTCTAACAATTGAGCCTTCAAAGTCAATCAGAAACTTATCTAAATTCTCATTTACTTTCCACTTGGTATATGCTGCTCTTAATTTGGCTAATTCCAAATTATTAAAACAAGAAAGTGAATCTTTTCTTCTGCTTTCAAGATTAACTAAGGAGGCACCAATATGCTGCCTGAAATCAATTTCAGCAATCTTCTTTTGAATTTCTAACTTAAATTTTTCTTCCTGACGCATGAGTATTGGACCAAAAATACTGGAAAAAATTTTGATTATGCCAGTAAAACATTATCTATTAATCGGGTAGCTCCACAATTTGCGGCAACTAAACAAACAGCATCATGACTAAAATCGCTTAATTTTTCCAAAGTATTTTTATCTGCAATTTCAAAATATTCAAGCTCCAAACGCCCATCAGCCAAAATTAAATCAATTGCTTTTTGGTGCTCAAGTTTCCATGAATTTGAATTCCAATTTTGTTGCAAATGAAATAAGGCTTTTGATAATTGTAGAGCAGAAATACGTTCTGATTCACTTAATCTTACATTTCTGCTACTCATTGCCAAACCATCCGGTTCTCTAACTACTTCACATTGATTAAATATAATTTTGGGATGATTTCTTCGAATCAACTCCTTTACAACCAAACATTGCTGATAGTCTTTTTGACCAAAATAAACTTGATTAGGATTAACTAGAGAAAAAAGTTTATTGACAATTGTTACGACTCCATCGAAATGGCCTGGTCTATGTTTACCTTCTAATACATGAATAAAATGACCATAATCATCGGCCGATTCCTTTTTTAAGGAATTTGGATACATTTCTTCGACAGCAGGAAAGAATAACAAATCACAATTTTCTGAAGCCAAAAGTTTCATATCAGCTTCAATTGTTCTTGGGTATGCTTTTAAATCTGAAGAATTATTAAACTGTGTAGGATTTACAAAAATACT
>JAIYDG010000311.1 GCA_027487625.1 Bacteroidota bacterium | reverse complement strand
TTACCGACTCAACCTTTACTTACAAAAATCCCCGTGCATTAACTTGCACGGGGATTTTTGTAAGTATGGCTTTTGGCTATTTGCCTTTAGCTTTTGGCTTTCAATTTTAGTAGTTTGAATGTACTTTTATACTAAGAAAATTGAATTAACATCGGTCAACATAATTTAGTCTTTTGCCCAACAGCCAACAGCCAACAGCCAACAGCCAACAGCCAACAGCCAACAGCCAACTGCCAACTAAATTACAAACTCCGATTTAAATCCATCATAACTTGGATTTACACAAAATACAGGAACATTACCTGAATCATTTACAATTTGTTGAGCATAAGTTTCAATCACATATTCACGAATTGATTTGTCTTCTTGCTGTGTCATAATCATAATTAAATCCGCTAATTTAGTTTCTGCAAAATCAAGCGTTTTACGAGCAAAATCACTGCTACTATCAACTACTGTTTCAGAATGACTAATTCCGTTTTCATCCAATAATAATTGAATTTGTTTCAGGTTAGCCATTAGTTTATTGTTCAAAAATTCATCACCAACATTATAAGTTAAAATGTGAATGGTTGATTTATATGATTTCCCTAAATGTATAGCCCATTTAACTTTTTGTTTTGATTCTGATGATAAGTCTAATGGGAAAATAATGTTTTTATAAGCATTTGGATTTTTATCAGTTTTTACAACAATTACCGGCATTGAGCTATAGCTGATTACTCTACTTGCATTGCTACCAATAATTCTTTCTGTTCCACTTGCACCATGTGTTCCCATGATGATACAATCGCAACCAAATTCTTCAGCAGTTTCAATTACCGTTCTATAAATTTTGCCTGATCTAACATCAACTTTACATACAATTCCGTATTTGTTTTGAATTTCAGCAGCCTTTTCTTTTAAACGTCCCATTAATGCCTCTTTAGCAAGGTTTTCTTTGGTGTCGTTTTTGCTGAAACTAAAAATATTACTTAGAAAATCTTCTTCTAAAATACTTAACAGAACTAAGTCATTGTCAAAGTGTTTGGCAATTTGTGCAGCATGTGCTAATGCGTTAAGAGAGATTTCCGAAAAATCTATCGGAACCAACATGATGTTTTTCTTTTTTTCCATAAAGCTTGGTTTAATTTGATTACAAATGTAATTGAATTAATTTACAGCCTTATTCCTTTCTTTTATGAATTATATAATTCCTGAATCTGAGCTGGTTTTAAATCCTTATGGCTCAGTTTATCATTTAAATTTACTGCCTGAGGATGTGGCAGATACGGTGTTTTTGGTGGGTGATCCAGATAGGGTAAATGAGGTGTCTAGGTACTTTGATTCCATCGAATTAAAAAAACATAAAAGAGAGTTCGTTACACATACTGGATATATAGGTTCCAAGCGGCTTACAGTACTTTCTACAGGCATCGGTACTGATAATATTGATATTGTACTCAATGAACTCGATGCTTTAATTCATGTAAACCTAAAAACCAGAGAAATTATCCAAAATGCACGCAAATTGAACCTCATTCGAATTGGAACTTCTAGAAAAAAAAAAAAAAATATTCCAGTTGATTCAATTTTAATTTCAAAAGCAGGTTTGGGACTCGATAATTTAATGTGGTATTATAAAATTAATCCTGATAAAGATTTTAGAACTTATGGTTCAAAATTAGGACTCGATTTTGTTTGGCCTTATCAGTTTAATTGTGCAGAAGAATTGGAAGCTAAATTTCCATCTGAAATTACTAGAGGACTTACAGCAACTTGTTCTGGATTTTATGCACCACAAGGAAGAATGTTACGCATGCCAATTACTGAACCCGATTTTATTGCAAAATTATCTTCAATAGATTTTGATGGACAAAAAGTTACTAATTTTGAAATGGAAACTGCTGCCATTTTTGGCTTGTCGAAATTGTTTGGATTTAATGCTTTGGCTGTAAATGCTATTGTTGCGAATAGAATCACGCATGAATTCAGCCACAATCCTCATAAAACTATTGATGATACAATTAAATTAGTATTGGAATCTGTTTGTAAATAATGGTGGCTGTTGAAAGTAATATCGATGAAAAAATGCATGCACTTGCCCTCAAATTAATTCCGGGGGTAGGTGATATTATTGCAAAATCTTTGGTGATGTTTTTTGGTTCTGCAAAAGAGGTTTTTAAGAAATCAGCAGCACAATTGGTTAAAGTGCCTGGAGTTGGACCACAAACCGCAGCAGATATTGTAAAAAAGAGAGATTTGTCGAAGGCAGAAAGAGAGTTTGAATTTGTTCATAAACAAGGAATTAAAGTCTTTTATTTTTTAGATGACAATTACCCTTCACGATTAAAAGCAATTCCAGATTCACCCATCATATTTTTTGGTGATGGAAATTTAAACTTAAATCCAGCTAGAATATTAGCCATCGTTGGTACAAGAAAGTGCAGCGAATATGGCAAAGAATTGTGCGAAAAATTGGTCGATGCTGTGAAAGATCAATCTTGTTTAGTCATTAGCGGTTTAGCACTAGGCATTGATACTGCTGCTCATAAATATTCTGTCGATTTAAAAGTGCCAACTATTGGTGTTTTAGGTAGTGGATTAAAGAAAATTTATCCTTATCAGAATAAAACTTTAGCAGAGTTAATGAAAGAAAATGGTGGAGTTTTAACGGAATTTATTTCAAATACTCCACCAGATGCAGAAAATTTTCCGAAACGAAACAGAATCGTAGCTGGCATGTGTGATGCTTTAGTTGTTGTTGAAACTGCAATAAAAGGTGGAGCAAAAATTACAGCTGAAATTGCCAATTCTTACAACAAAGATGTGATGGCTTTTCCAGGTCGACCAAACGATGAATATTCTTTAGGTTGTAACCAATTAATTAGAGAAAATAAAGCCATTCTCATCAATTCTCCTGATGATTTGCTCAAAGATTTAGGTTGGAAAACAAAAGGTGCTAAACCTATTCAACATTCATTATTTTTAGAATTATCGGAAGAGGAAGGTAAAATCATAGAAATCCTTAGGCAGAAAAAATCGGTTGCTATTGATGATTTGGCATTTGCTTTAAAAATGGATCAAAGTTATTTGAGTTTAAAACTACTAGAATTAGAGTTTTCCGGCTTTTTAAGAGCCTTGCCCGGAAAATGTTATGAATTAAGATAGAGTTCATTAGGCTTTTTGTATTCCTTTCTCTTGATTTGCTGTATGAGAAAAATTATTTCTGTTTTCCTGATATTGGTTTTGGCATCACAAATGCTTTGGGCTAAACCAAAAAATCCTAAAAAAGTAGTTTTTTTAATTGGTGATGGAATGGGGCTAACTCAAATTACTGGCGCCATGGCACATTATAAAGGCAGAAATGCTTTCGAAAGATTTCAAGTAATTGGTTTATCTAAAACAGCTAGCTCCGATAATTATGTAACCGATAGTGGAGCAGGAGCAACCGTATTTTCAATAGGAAAGAAAACATATAATGGCGCCATTGGAGTTGATTCATCGAAAAAAGAATCATTGGGTTTATTCGAATTGTTAAAAGAAAGAAACTGGAGAACAGGTGTTGTTGCTACTTCTTCTGTTACTCACGCAACTCCTGCAGCATTTTATGCGCATGTAAGTAGCAGAAGATCGGAGGATGAAATTGCGGAGTTTTTAAAACGCAGAAATTGTGATTTAGCTATTGGTGGTGGAATGAAATTCTTCTTAAAAAGAAAAGATGGAAGAAACCTTTTAACAGAGTTAAACGAAATGGGTTTTACAGTTGCTGCGGATACCAATTTGGTTGATATCAAAGCAAAAAAACTAATTTATTTATGTGCCGATGAAGGCATGAAAACTATGCAAGAGGGTAGAGGAGATTTCCTTCAAAAGGCAACTAAAATTGCCATGAATAATTTAGGTTCAGACAAAGAAAATTACTTTTTAATGGTGGAAGGTTCTCAAATTGATTGGGGTGGACATGATAACAATTTCGAATACATGAAAGCTGAATTGATTGATTTCAATGAAACCATCAATCAGGTTTTAGATGCTGCAATAAAAGATGGTAATACATTGGTAGTTGTTACTGCCGACCATGAAACCGGAGGATTGAGCTTGTTAGAAAACAAGGAAAACAAACAAACCTTTATTTCAAATTACGCATCAAAAGGACATTCAGGCGTAATGGTACCTGTATTTGCTTATGGTCCCGGAGCCGAAGCCTTTGCAGGAATCTATGAAAACAACCAGATTTTTTACAAGTTCAAGAAATTATTGAGGATTACTAAATAATGTTACAATACATCATACCTGTTGTTTTAATCTTATTAATCTTGGTATTGATATTTTATATCATGCCAAAGTTTTTTAAAGATTACCAAAAAGAAAAACTAGCTAAACTGATTATATTTATTTTGATGGCAGCTTACTTGGCCTACGATTTCACCATCAAAGAAAAATGGGCTTATTTAGTTGTATTAGCATTAGGCTCCTTTGCATTTGTTGTGTTGATATTGGATGCGAAGAAGAAAAGCTAAAAGATATTTTGGCATTGATTTGTTCAATTAAAAATTTTAAGCACTAACATTTCGAATAGCGGTATTTTAATCGGCAACGATTTTTATAAATCATTGTTATGCGTTGAAAATGATTTTAAAATTAGCTTGGTTTAAAATTGGCTTTTTCATAAACAAGGAAAAATTAAATCCCCAATCCCCAATCTAAAATCCCCAATCCCCAATCTAAAATCTAAAATCCCCAATCCCCAATCTAAAATCTAAAATCCCCAATCCCCAATCCCCAATCCCCAATCTAAAATCTAAAATCTAAAATCCCCAATCCCCAATCCCCAATCTAAAATCGTAAATCTAAAATCCCCAATCGTTAATCATGCCTAAAAGCGAACTCGTTTAATCATTTTACTATTTCTATTAATTGCTTCCGTAAAATTTGAGCAATATTTTAGCTTGAAATTAGTTTAGTATTTCATTTTAAAGCCTAAACTATGAAAAAACTATTCTTGTTAGTCTTCTTCTTTTATTTTGGATTGAATGCATTTTCCCAAGACTTAAAAGCTACTAAAGAAAAGGCTTTGATTAATTTTTTAGTGGAAAACAAAGATGAAAAACCCATTGAAGAAAAGATTGAAATTGTATCCATAAAAACAAAACAGAAAATTTCACTTAAGAGTAATAAACAAGGTTTGGTTTCTGTTTTGGTTCCCAAGAATGATACCTATATTATCAATATGGTTTTGGAACCTAATTACGATAAAATTGAGATTCCAGATATTCAAAATTATACCCTTGATTACAAAGTTTTTTATAACAATGAAATTGTAAAAACAGAGATTAAATCTATTGTACATCTTAATTTGAAAAAACCAGATGGCAAGCCTCTCTCGGAGGAATTAACCTTCACATCAAAAAAAGATAAACAGAGTTATACTTTCAAGCCAGATATCAATGGTAAAGCAGATTTTTCTTTGCCTATTGGTGATGAATATTCCATAAGTTTCAAGTCGGCACCTGATTATGCGAAACTTCAAATTCCCAATATCAACAACTTTGAAATGAATTTTAACTTAACATTTCAAGGCTCAAATGAAGCTAAATTGTATCCAAGTCTTAAAAATGCTTTGTTTAAATTATTGTTTTTGGATTTTGATTCAATGCCGGTTCCCGACGAAAATTTCTATTTGGTTTCTAAGAAATTTGGAACGGTTTACAAAGGGAAAACAGATAAAAATGGCGAATCATTTATTTTGGTTCCTATTGGTGATACATATAATTGTAGCTCAGAAAACTTCAAGAATTTTAGTGAACAAAAAGTTGATGCAAAAGAAGATTTATATAGATTCAATATTACCCTTGTTTTTATAAGTACTCCAGAGTTTTTGCGAAGAAGAGAATTAGAAGCAAAATTGCTTAAAGAGAGAGAGCTCGAATGGGATAAAATGAAAAAGGATTATGAGGAATACATGAAAACTAAAGCTAGTGATATATCTTATACCTTTAATTATGGTCCTGTAAACGATACTGTATTTTTTGCTGTTTTAAACAGAAATAAGCAATGGAAAAATAAGTTGATTATTCTAGACGTAACCGGAAGTATGAGACCGTATACTGATCAGGTTAAAATGTGGTATAATCTTCATTTCACACAAAGCGATCCTATTCAATTTGTGATGTTTAATGATGGTAACAATATGCCTGATAATTTAAAAGTAATTGGTAAAACTGGTGGACTTCATTATTGTATTTATTGTGATAAAAGCACATTTAATAAAAAATTGGATGATGCTAGAAATGCAGGAGGTGGCGGTGATGGACCAGAGAACGATTTGGAAGCCACTTTAGCTGCCATTAATAATTGTAAAAACTATTCAGAGATAATATTGGTAGCAGATAACTACAGCACAGTTAAAGATATTGCTTTGTTAAAGTTGATAAATAAGCCTGTAAAAGTTATTCTTTGTGGGGTTTACGATAATAGAATTTTATCTGATTATTTAGATATTGCTTATCACACAAATGGCTCTGTTCATACTATGGAAGAAGATATTTTGAACTTAGGAAACTCCTTGGAAGGAGTGAAGATAAAAATAGGAAAACACTATTATGTTTTAACAAGAGGTAAATTTGTGTATTACACAGGTAGGAATTGAAGGTAGAATGTTCTTTTTGATGTGATTACCAAAGTGTAATTAAGAATTATTTTTTTAGAATAAATCCTTATTTGGCTATAAAATGTAAAATAAGGTTTTTTTTTAGACCTTATTTGACTGTTTTATATCTTCTAAGCAATTTATTTCGTTTTCCTAATTGCAAATTAAATCCATGCTTTATAGGCAGTAATAGTTAATAATCATTAGGTTAATAAGAACTTTTAACGATTATTGTAAATAATCGTCAAAAACTTACCTCCAGATAATGAGTTCGAAGGATGTTTTATCAAATATTGGAAAAGCCATAAGAGAGGGCAAATACTTGAGTATTTCCTATGAGAATAAAGATGGTAAAACTACAAAATATTGGATTTGTATTCTTGATATCTTTGAGAATGATAGATTAGAGGTAAACATGTTTAATGTTACAAAGGATGAGCCAATTTTAAACGCTAAAATTTTTATTTCTAAAATAAGGCAATCTGAAATTCTTAAATTCTCTTATTGTGATGTTAAGCCGGAATTAATAAAAAAAATTAATGAGGATCCCAGTTTAGATAAATATCAATTTGACCAATTTGATAACAGAATTCTTAACTATTATCTGGAATGTTATAAAGCCAACCAAGATCCATTTTTATATAAACAACATTTAATTCCTGGAATTGATTTAAATGTATTAGCTAGTGAAAATCCATATATTTTAAGTTCGGAACAATTGAAGTCATTAATTAAGGATGTTTATCATAATGAATATGAAAAATATTATGGTTATGAACTAGCATTGTCTGATTTTTCAATTGATTTGAGTTCGAAAGGGAAGTTTGTAGTTGCTTATAGGAAATTATCTTTTGATCCTGTGGCTAAAACATTAAAGGTAGGAGAACAAGTAAAGTTTAACTCAGTATTTTATATAAAAAATATTAAATATAGCTTGTCTTATTACACAGATTTAAGTCCTAATGATTTTGAGAACAACTATATAAATAATAAAGAGGAATGTATTGCTGAATTAAAATATAATTTTAGATCAGGTGAACTTCCAAATACCAGACCTGAAATTGTAGTATTGGGTTATTCCCAAAAAGATATTTCAGAAGTTTATGAACGAATCAATAATGAGCATTTAGTTAAAAATTTGCAAATTCCATTGAAGGCATTTTTTAGGAATTGTTCCCTTCTTGATAGGAAAGATAGAAAAGAACCTAACATTGTATTGTTTGATGAAAATGTGAATATTGACCAACTTAGGACGGTTTATAATTCAATGAAGTTTCCAATTACCTACGTTCAAGGCCCTCCTGGGACAGGTAAAACCCAGACAATTTTAAATATAGTTGTTAATTGTTTCACTAACAATAAAACACTTTTGGTATCATCAAATAATAATACTCCTATAGATGGTATTAATGAAAAACTCAAATTAGGTCATTACAAGAATAAAGAGATTTTATTTCCAATTATCAGATTGGGTAATAATGATTTGGTAGCTAAAGCTTTATTAAAAATTGAGGAATTGTTTGACTTTAATACAACCGATGTTCCCAAAGAGAATTTATTGATAAAGTTAAAGGAGAATTCTAAAGAAAAGAATAAGAACCTACTTAGAAAATTAAAAAACTTTGAAGAAAGATTGGATTTGGAACAGAATCTGACCTTTATTAATGGTTTAATGGCAAAATGTTCTATTCCTGAATTTTTGGAAGAAAAGAAAAAGATCGAACAAAAGCTTATTGGAATTCCAGTAATTACTGATGCTGATGTAAAAGGGATTTTTGAAGTAATTCAAGGCAATCCAAATTTGCTTCAATTCTTTTATTTTGAATCATTAAAATACATCAAAAGATTGAATCCTGGTAGCTTTAGTGATTTACTTGAAATAGTAAAAATCGACAATAATGATAAGAAAGTAAAGGATTTTAATAAATGGATAGGAATTGATGAAAACTTAGAACGATTCACGAAGGTTTTCCCGGTAATTCTAACTACAAATATTTCAAGTATAAAATTAGGGAAGGAATTTAAATTTGATTTATTGGCTATTGATGAAGCGGCTCAATGTGATATTGCAACAAGCCTAATTCCTATTTCCAAATGTAAAAACATGGTATTGATTGGTGATGTCAATCAGTTAAAACCAATTGTTATATTTGATGAGTCTAAAAATGATTATTTGATGAAACTTTATGAAGTAGATAAAGTTTACGATTATTTCAATAATTCAATTTTATCACTATATAAACAGATTGATAATATTTCAAGAGATATACTTTTAAGTTACCACTACAGATGTGGTAAGAAAATTATTAATTATTCTAATATGCGTTTTTATGAAAATCGCTTAAATCTTTCCAATATTCAAAGAACAGGTTCATTAAAACTCTTGAATGTTACAAATGCCAATAGTGCTTTGAAAAACTCTCAATTTGAGGAGGCTAATGAATTGGTTAATTATATTATTGACAACAAACTTTCAGATGTATTTATCATTACTCCTTTTCGAAATCAGGAGAAATTGATAAATGAAATCATTGATATAAAGAAAAATTCTTTTGTTGAGCCAGAAAAAGTAAAGTGTGGCACCATCCATAAAATTCAAGGTCAGGAGAATAAAACCATCATAATTTCTACTTCAATTTCTAAAAAAACAAGTCCAGGTACTTACAATTGGATAAAGAACAATAGTCAACTGCTTAATGTTGGAGTTACTAGGGCCAAGGAAAACCTTATTGTTGCAGTTGATAAATATGCCATTGATATCCTTTCTCGTAAAGATGATGATTTATATTCCCTGATTGATTATATTGATAAAAATGGTGAAAATATTGTTACTCAAAGTCAAGTTAATAAATTCACCATTGGGTTTTCTAATGATTCAAGATTTGAAGATGAATTTTATAAAACCATGAGTCATTATTGCACTATTAAAGGAAGTCGTTATGTTAGAAATGTAAAAGTGCTTGATATCTTTCCCGAGGAATTAAAAAATAATCAAGTTAATAAAAGAGAATTTGATGGTGTCCTTTATGAAAAGAGTGTTCCTAAAATTGTATTTGAAATCAATGGTAATGAACATTATACCAAACGAAGCAGAATCAAATCAGATATGAATAAAATGGAACTCCTAAAAAGTAAGAATATAGCTTTTTTTATGATTCCAAATCAATATGTTAAACATTATGAGTTCATAAGAGAATTGATTAATAAATTGAACCATGAACCTAATCAATATTCATTATTTGAAGAATTATAGTAGATTTTAGAGGAGCGATAGTTTAATAGTTTTCTTTACCAATTTTTGTTTGAACTATTTCCAAAATTCAAATTTAATTCCCCTTCCATTCCTGACACTCCCTTTACATTTCCTTGCATTTTTAAAGTAATTTCATACAATTTTTCTGTAATTCCTTAAACTTTTACAAAGTACTTAGTGATTCGAAATTCAAGATGAAACTAAGCGATTATGAATTGTTTTTGCAGATAATAAAAGGGGATGAAAATTCCCTTACTGAACTCATTTTGCGCTTTCAAAACAAGGTTTATAATACTGCTCTTTCTTATCTACAAAACAATGAAGAAGCTGAAGAAGTTGCAATGGATGTATTTCTTGAATTGTTCCAGTCTGCTGCTAATTTCAGAGGAGAATCTTCTGTGAGTACTTGGATTTATCGCATCACTATCAATAAGTCTTTGGATAAACTAAAATATAGAAACCGCAAAAAACGATTGGTTTGGATTAGCTCAATTTTTAGTAATGAGGAAGGAGAACTTCTTCACGATAAACCTCATTTTGAACATCCCGGTATTTTGCTCGAAAACAAGGAAAAATCTGTTTTATTGTTTAAGGCAATCGACCAATTACCCGAAAAACAAAAATCAGCTTATTTACTTTCTTATGTTGAAATGTTGCCTCAAAATGAAGTAGCACAAATTCTCGAAACTAGTGTAGGTGCAGTTGAATCTTTGCTTCAAAGAGCTAAAGTGAAACTTAGAAAAGAATTGGAAAAGTATTATCCGGAGAGAGTGTTAAAATAGGAATAGAACTTAAAGTAATTTTCAATACGAATATCCGCATGTTTGCCAGTAATTTATATTAGTAAAATTCTAAACATTTTAAAATTGATTTATGCCTTTTAATTAAGGCAATATGAATAAAAAATAGAATCTGGTTTATTACGAAATTTCCCAAAATCCCATAGGGATGACATTATAGTAGTAAACAAAAATGAATGAATTTCCCTTACCCCAAAACGGACGCGAACCGAAGGTTCGCGTCCGTTTTGGGGTAAGGGTGCTGTTATTAGAGTTACTGGTAAAGAAGCGGATATGCGTTTTAGTTATTTATTTAAACATTCATAAACAAAAAACACAGGGAAAGAGATAAATCTTTTCCTGTGTTTTTATTGATATTAATTTCCTTAAACTATCGAGTTTATTCTTGATGGTTCAATTGTTTTAATTTTTTAATTGCCAATACATAAGGTATAAGAAAGATTAAAAAAGTTAGCATCATTCCTATTCCATTTAATGAGAAACTATTTAAATAGCCAACTAGCAACATATCATATAATTCACGAGTAAAATTCACAATAAAAATTAATAAAAGAAATTTACTGTTTTGTGATTTTAAAGCTAGTAAAGTTATGATTACCATCACCAAGTTTCTTCCTGCTAATGTTAAAATAGCCTGTCGATTTGATTCAATGTTTTCAAATGCACCATATGCCATAGAAGGATTTATGAAACAGGCATACATTTGAAATACTAATATTGCAACTACAATAATATTTAATAGGTTAATCCAAATTGGAATTTTGTTTGTTTTAGTATGTGTCATTGTTTTTATCTGGTTGCTGTTAAAGTTAATTTTGCTGATGAAATACTTGCATTTTTAATTGCTTCTTTTACTTTGTTTGAGCTTGAATTTGATGAAATATTTAAGTTTGAAACATTCAATGCATAAACTGTAATTTCATATTTATTGGTATTTCCACTAGTAGGAAAAACACCTGCATATGATTTATAGTATTCCGGATGTATCGTGTCAAAATCGAAAGCTCCGTTAGGTGTATGTAAGGCTCCTTTAGGGAGCTTTAAATTTGATGAATTGCCTGCATCCTTATCAAGTGATGTAATTGTTTCAGGGATATCAATAATCATCCAATGGTCGAATGGTTTGTTTTCTCCGAATGCATTCAAATCAACCATAGTAATAGCAAAACCTTTTGTTCCTGTTGGTGCATTTTCCCAAGTTAATTGTGGTGATTTATTTTCTCCAGTGCAACCATTAAATCCATTACCAAAGTTTTCTGCTTTAAATACACTTGTTAATTCAGTGCTTTTTAAAGTAAAAGGTTTAGTGGAATTTTCTTCTTCATTTTTGCAGGCTGTCAAATTGAAAACTTGAATAGCAAACAGAATAAGTGTAATTTTTTTCATTTTCGTATAATTAAGATTTTAATTGTGATATAGCTGTTGTCCATTCTTCTATATGATAAATGGTTTTAATTTTTCCGTTTTCAATGGTGTGCATATCCATTGCCATTGTTTTAAAGCTTTTAGAACCATCAAGGTCCATTCCCATAAAGTTGCCATTTGGTGATGCAGAAAACATACTTCTAACCACTACCTGATTGCCTTCTTCAACCATGTCCATAATCTCCCATTTCATGTTTGGCATTAATTTCCAAAATCCTGCTATTTGTCCAATTAGTTGGGTTTTTGTTTTGCTTTCTTTTGCATTAATCGATTGGAAATCGGTTGATAAAAGTTCCTCCAAAATGTCATTTGTGTTGTGTGTTTCATTTACTGTTAGGCAATCATTATATAATGTTGCTACTAGCTTTTTTAGTTCGCTCATGTTTTTGTTTAATTATTATTCAAAACTAGTATCTTTGTCTATTATCATATTGTAGTCAATAATATGTTGAATAGTACAAAAATCTAGACTAATGGAAAATGCAAGGAAAAACAAGGATTTTAATCCGAATAATTGTCCAGTAACTCATTGTATGAACAAGATTGGAGGGAAATGGAAACCGATTGTTATTTTTTTAATAAATATGGGGAAGAACCGTTTCAGTCTTTTACAAAAAGCAATTCCTGAAATTTCTAAACAAATGCTAGTTAATCAACTTAGAGAATTGGAAGAAGATAACTTAATTGAAAGGACCATTTTTGCTGAAATTCCTCCTAGAGTCGAATATAATTTGTCAAACTATGGCAAATCTGTTTTGCCAATCATTGGAATAATGGCTGATTGGGGCAAAACTGATATGAAAAATAAAAATTTAAGAGATCTTTAATACGTTAAAGTTAATTTACATTGTCCTTACATTAAGCGTAGGAATTATTTTTCCGGGTCGTCTTAATCTCACATCAAATGAATTCTAACAAAGAAATATGGAAAGACGAGGTAATCAATAGCCTCAATGGTATGCAATCAGCGGAACCTTCGCCTTTTTTTGTGCCTAAAACTATTCAAAGAATTAGAGATTTCAAAAACGATTTATCTCCAGAAATTAGGTTTCGTTTTAATCTTGCAGCTTTAACTTTAAGTTTTTTATTGATTATAAATATCCTTGTTTTATTTAAATCTCAATCAACTAAAAAATACTCAGATTCAAAGATAAGTTTACTCAATAACTTGGAATTATATGAATAGAATTAAAAATTTCTTTACAAATAGAATCCAAGTTTTGGTTTTGATTTTGGTCTTAATCAATACCATCGTTTTGATTTATATTTTTGTAATAAAACAAGGTCCAAATCAAGCTCCAAGACCTGGTAAATTTATCATCGAAAGTCTCGAACTCGATGAAACTCAAATTTCATCATTCGAACAAATGAAAAGAGATCATCGCTCTCAAATGAATAAATTAGATGAGGAGTATAAAGTTTTATTAACTGAATACTTAAATGGTTTAAAGGATAAAGATATTGATACATTAAGAAACAAAACCCTTGAAGAAAAAATGGCTTCCATTCAAATTGAAAAAGCCAGAATTACTTTTTCTCATTTTGCAAACGTCAAATCAATTTGCAGGGAAGACCAACAAAAGAAACTTAATAATATTGTTCCAGAATTAATTAATGTGATGGCGCCAGCAAATAAGGGGAAAAGACCTTAATTTGCATATGAAACATTTTAAAACTTTGGCATTATTAAGTGCTCTGCTTGTTATTGCCGGTGTAACATTAAAAGTACTTCACCTTCAATACGGAGATACTCTTCTTTATATAGGAATGTTATCTCAAATAATTGTTCAAAACTACCATATATCGGCTTTGGAGAAGAAAATCGAAGAGAAACCAGAATAGGGAAATAGCGAACTCCAATTCGGATTTGAATTAAAAACTTTCTACTTGTTCTTCCTCTCAATTACGAAATTTTGTTCCAATCTTTCACCTTTTTCATCAACCAAAACCAAATGGTGAGGCCCGCTTTCTGGTCTTAACGACATTTGATGAATTTCTTTAGTACTACCAATATATTCACCATCTAGATGCCAGAATATCTTTATTTGTTTGTTACGATGTGCTGCTTCAAATATCACTTCACCTTCCTTGCCATCAATTTCTAATGGTATGTATATGGTGTTTGATTTTTTAGGATAAATCAATTCCATATTGTTCATAATTGTTCCATTCAAACAATCATTCCTTAATGGAGGCAAAGTACGATAGGAGGGATCATGGTTTTTATAATACCATTCCATTCCAGGTGGCAGCACAAACCACGATTCATGTATCATTTCCGATGGCGATTCACAATAACTATTTACTCTGTATAATTTGTCTTTACTTAAATGTACAATTTGGTGAAAAGGACAAACACCAGTTCTTGTTCCGTTTTGTGCTGCCCAAATTGTATCTGTTTCTTCACAAATTTCACTGGCTTGGTATCCACTTTTTCTACAAGTAATAATGGGTTTCATATCATCATAAGGAACCTGAAACCAATTGGCTTTTGGAATCAGTTTAAATACATCAAACATAATTGGAGCTGCTACTTGCACCCCAATTAATCCTGCTCTTCCTTCTCCATCAGCATTTCCGGCCCATACCACAACTAAATATTCTGATGTCAATCCAATACTCCAAGCATCTCTTGAGCCAAAACTAGTTCCTGTTTTCCAAGCAATTTTTTGTGATGATACCAACCTGCTCCATAACATTTCTTCTCCAGGTCTCATCACTTCTTTCATGGCATCAAAACTATTGTAGATGGCTCCAGCTCCTAATGGGAATTCCTTACTTAAATGTGGTTCTTTTTCCGTTTCTTTTTTTCTTTTGATTACTCTTGGTTCATGCAAATCATTCAAGTCATACATCCCATTGTTTCTTCCAAAGTGATTTAAAATTCTTCCTAAACTTGAATAAACTCCTGCTATTTCCCACATGCTGTTTTCACCTCCACCTAATATCAATGAAAGTCCATAATGACCAGCTGATTTATTCAATGATTTGATGCCCAATTTTTTTAATAAATCATGAAACCTTTCGTATTTATATTGCTGCAACAATCGCACTGCCGGAATATTCAATGAACGGGCTAATGCTTTGCTAGCAAGAACGGCTCCGTCATAAGTAAGGTCGAAATTTTTGGGTGAATAACCTGCAATTTGCGTTGGAATATCTGCTAATAAAGTTTGAGGTAATATCAGTCCATCTTGCAACATGGCTGCATACAAAAGTGGTTTTAATGTACTACCCGGACTTCTTTTGGCAGGAACCATATCAACATAACTATCATAGTCAGGTTTTCCTGGTTGATATACATTTCCAACATAAGCCAATACTTCTCCGGTTTCAATTTTCATAACCATTACTGCAGCATTGTTAATGCCGTTAGCAGTTAGTAATTCATGGTGTTTCAACAATACTTGGTTGCATCTTTTTTGTAATGCAGACTGAATGGTACTTTCATAAAAACCTTTTGATTTGATTTCACTTTCAATTTTTTTCTCCAACAAACTATTCAACAAATGAGGAGCAAATTCGGGTAGGGGATAGGGTTCATCAGGCAATGGTTCTAGTATAGATAATTCATAGGTTTCTTGGTTGATATAACCCTGATTAAAAATCTTATTAAGTAATCTGTTTCTTTTAAGCAGAAATTTCTCTTTGTTTTTCCCAGGTCTAATCATCGATGGATTATTGGGAAGTATTGCCAATGCTGCAGATTCAGCCCATGATAATTGCGATGCTTCTCTTCCGAAATACCTCCAAGATGCGGCTTCTAATCCTACTACATTGCCTCCAAAGGGAGCATGAGCGCAATACATTTCTAGGATTTTGTTTTTACCAGCACTCAGTTCAAGTTCAATGGCAATAATAGATTCAATGGCTTTTTGAAAAAGATTTCTTTCTTTTCCTCTGGCTAATCTAACCACTTGCATGCTTAAGGTACTAGCACCACTTTTAACTTTTGTGCCTTTGATGTTTTTATAACTAGCTTTTATAATCCTTGCTGGGTCTAGTCCAAAATGAGAATAGAATCTTTTGTCTTCAAATGTGGTAATAGCAATTTTGAATTTTTCTGGTATTTCTTTTCCTTCTGGAAAACGCCATTGTCCATCAGCTGCAATACGCGCTTGTAACAACAAACCTTTATTATCCAACAATACGGCTGAATAAGGTCTGTTAAATTGATGTATGAAATGGAAATGCCAGAATAAACGGGAAAGCATTAGAAATACTAATATTCCCAATGCTTTCCTGTTTGTTAAAAGTCGTTTTAACATGCTTTATTTTCTCGGAACTACTTCAACCCAGGTTCCTTTCGACCTCGCAAAAATTCTTCCATCATACATAGCTTCACAAGAGATAGCTGGCAAATAGTATTTACCTGCATAACTTGCATTTAAAATCAAACAATAAGTTACTTTTTGTTTGTTACCCAAACTAAAATATGAATGAACCCTGTCATCTCTGATATCCTGATACCTTGGCTGAGAATAATTAGTAACCAGTGCATTGTTTTCATCCATGCGGGTATTGTGTATTTCCCAACCTGATGGAATAATTTGTGTCAATGCCATTTGCTCATAACTGCCAATTAATCCAGGGTTTGTAAGGGTTACTTCCATTTTAAAATCTGTTCCTTGTAAAATAGATTTTGGATCAATTACATTTCCTGTTTTGTCCTTGTATACAATGTCCATTTGCAAATTGCTTTTTGCTTCAACTTCTTCACCATTTTCAGGCTGACCTTTAATAATGGTTCTAACAAATAACAATTGGCTAGAAGTATTATTTACCTTGATATCATTACCATTCATTCCCATTGGAATTTTAATTTGGGATATTCGTTTCTGACTATCATACTGAGTGGTTTTACCTGCGATTGTATATTCAAATTGCAGGTTTTTATTGTCATTAAATTTGCCACAAAGTTTTGCAATCGATAACAAAGCGAAGCCTGTTGTTTGGGTGCTCATCCACATTTCGCTTCCTAAATCTTTGGCTACTTTTTGCATAACGAAATTAGCTTTGTTCTTTTCTCCTAGTAAAATTAAAGTCTCTAGAATCATGGCTTCATCTCTGGTACCCGAACCAAATGTATAATCCATTTCCTGATATGGTTTAATATCAGTTGGCATGTTTTGAATCAGTTTTAAACCTACTTCTTTTTGTCCAACAAGTGCATAAGCTGCTGCCAATCTCCATTTTGCATTTTCACTCAAATTAGCCTTTTCTTTTAGTCGGTTCATGGCTCCCATTTCAGGTGATTTAGCCAATGCCAAAGTGTACAAGCGATATGCTTGATTTAAATCACTCCAACTTTCTCCATTTGCGCTAGGCATCCAACTCAATGCCCTTGAACGTTGGAATGATTTCCAATTAGCTAGGAAGTTAACAGGTAATGTATAACCCATTTCTTGAGCTTCTATCATAAAATGACCTGCATAACTGCTTCCCCATTCACTTGCTGTAGCTTCTCCCGGCCAGTATGACAATCCGCCTTCAGAAGTTTGGAATTGTTTAATTTTTTGAATACCTGCTTTGATGTTTCTTTCGGTTTCTTTTTTATAGTATTCATCCAAATCTAAAATATTATTCAAACCTAATTGTGGGAATACAGATGAAGTAGTTTGCTCAATACATCCATGTGGATATTGAACTAAATACCTTAATCGTTTTTCGAGATTCAATGCAGGAATACTCGATACTTCAAGCACAGCAGAATTTGTTCCAGGTAATCCAAATGGCACTAGTTTTTGCTCCCATGTTTTCATTCCTCCCAATGAAGTTTCCATTATTTTGGTTTGATATGGATTCGCATTTCTAACATCTAATTCTACTTCATAAACAGCTTTTGAACCTGCTGAACTGGCTATTACTTTTACTTTTGCAATACCAGTATTTTTTAATACCCTTAAATCAAATTCTACTATATCATCTCCAGGTTTACTGAACTTAATTGATTTTTTATTCGAGCCTGATGCTTTAATCAAATCATTCGTTACTACTTCGACTTCCACATTTCTAACCTGGTTTTCCAACGCAAAAATGGTAACAGGTAGTTTTACATTTTCTCCAGGTCCTAATACTCTTGGTAAGGTTGCCAATACCATCAATGGAGATTTTACAGGAACTGCTTTTTCAGCAAATCCATATGCACCATCATAACCTGAAACTACCATTACCCTTACAGAGCCAATATAGTTTTCAATTTTAATTTGATGTTTGGCTGTTTCTCCAGCTTTTAAATGGAATGGACCAATAAACTTCACTACAGGTTTAAATCTGTTGGCTTTGTTTTTGTCTGATTTTCTATCAATACCTTCATCACCTCCAATACTTAAAATACGATTCATCTGCATGCCAAATGCTCCCATTACATAATCGTAAAGGTCGAATGATTTTACTCCCAATGCTTCTCTTGCATAGAATTTACTGTATGGGTCAGGAGTTTTAAATCGGGTTAAATCCAATAAACCTTCATCCACCACAGCAAGTGTATATGTCATGGCTTTTCCATTTGCTTCCGATACACTGATGTTTGAATTTTCATCTGGACGAATAACCGCTGCTGTTGTAATAACAGGTTTTAAAATGGTTTGTGGATCTTGAACAGTGATTGGAACCATTCCATATAGTCGAATTGGTAAATCATTTAATACTTGTGCATGTGGTTGCAATAAAGTTACATGAACATATACATTTGGCATCATGTCTTTGCTTACTGCCAAGCTGAAATTAGTCTGACCTTGTTTTGCATCAACCCAATGTGTTTCTATTACTCTTGAACCTGATTCTACACTAATTAATGCTCTTCCTCCCAATGAACTTGGTATTGAGATTTGCATGTTTTCACCTACTTTATACAATTGTTTATCGGTGCTAAAAGTTAGCATGCTGGCTTCAATCGGATTGTCTCTTTGTTCTCTTCCTGCCCATCCCGGCCAATCGCAATAGAAAGTTTTAGAAGTACTATGCCCATCATCTTCCTGAATTTTTACCAAATATCTTCCCCAATCAGGATAATTGATTCTGAATTTGAAAACTCCTTTTCCATTAACAATTTGTACATCTTCTTCTTTTAAAACCTGATAACCTTCATCCTCATTATACATGCTCAAATCATCTTCGGTGCGGTCCCACCACCATCTCCAATTTATTTTAAATAGTTTGGCATGAACAGTTTTCGAACCTGAAGTATAGCCGCCATCAGGATTAAGGTTAACTATCTGAACAGAATGAGTTGTATCGGTTAAAAGCATTCCTCTGGCTTTATCACCTTTAGGCATTCTTACACCATAATAACTGCTATATGGATGATAAGGAATACTGATTCTATCGATACTAAAATTTCCTCCAGCTTCAAAAACTTTGGTAATAAATGAGGCATTTAAAACACCGGCAGATCTGCTTTCAGGATTTAAATTTGTTGAGATTGTAGCTTCTCCATTTTGATTCAGTTTATCATCAAAAATGGTTTTGTTTTCGGCATTAAAGTTTCTGGTATAATCATCGAATTGATATTCTTCAAACCTTTTAAATGTTGTTTTTTGTTGACTTAATGAAACATCCACTTGTGCTCTTAAACCACTTGCCGGAGAGCCATGCAGCCATTTTGAGCGTAATAAAGTTTTGATTTCATCATCTTTACTTAAATAGCTTTTACCAAAATCGAATTCTATTTTTAAACGATTTGGCATCACCGTTTCAATCTTTAATGTTTTTTGGAAAGTAACAGAACCTGCTTTGATTTTAACTGTCCAGTTGCCTGTTGCAGCTTCAGCATCTGTTGATGTTCTGAAATTATAAAATCCATTAACTGATTTGCTTTCAACCTGACGTTTGTGTAGCACTCCTGATGCATCATATAATTCCATGCTTACAGGATGCACTGCAGGTAATACTTTATTTCTATCTTCAAGAATAAAACTTAAAAAGATGGAATCTCCAGGCCTCCAAACGCCTCTTTCACCATAAATAAATCCTTTTAAACCTTTTTGAACAATATCTCCTGATATATCAAAATGTGATACAGGTAATGATGAACCATCATCAAGTTTTAAATAGCCTTTTTGTTTTTGGTAAGTAGCAACTAATAAAAATGCTTTCCTGTTTAATTTGGCTTTTGCCATTCCATCGCCATCAGATTTTAAACTAACAATTAATTGCTGTTGAAAATCTAAAACATCTAATTGCACACCTGATAAAGGTTTGGTTGTTTTAATATCATTTACAAAAAATATAAAATCATCATTGCTTCCTTTTTTCGACATCAAACCAAGATTAGAAGACATGAAGTTTTTGCTTGCCCATCTATCAGGATTGTAATAAGATTTTTTACAAGGATCATCTCTATCATTCCAATTGTATTCGTTGTCGTAATAATCTTCACTGGCGTCCCAATAACTCGATTCCTGCCCACCTTCCCAGTTTTCTCCTTCAAAGCCATTCATGTCCTCACTTACTTCTTCATTATCTGTAGAAGTAGGCTCTCCACATGAATAAATTGCATAGGATTGTTTATAGGATATTTTAACATTGTAAATGGCGCCAGGTTCAGCATTTACTAATTCTTCCAGGTTAATTGCATATTGATTGGGTTTATGTAAATCAACCAATCTGTCTACATCAAGTTTAATGGTCTTTTTAATAACAGGTCTTCCTACACGGGTCATTTCATAATTACCTTGTAAATTATTAACCTGTAAAAACTGTGCTACATTGTTTTCATAAATTCTAATTACAGTCACATCAACTGCTTTTAATGAAACTGCTTCAAATGGAATGATCAGTTTATCTGAAGATGGCATGATAATTCCTTTTCCAGTGAATTTTACTGAAGGTTTTAATTCTTCAAACATCACATCAGCCTTGTATTCATTTTTTAAAGGAAGATTTAAAATGTTTTTTACACCCGGGAAAACCCTTATCAAATAAGATCCGAATAATCTTGATTCAGGATAACATTTAATCGTATTTCCTTCAATTGTAAATTTGAAATCAACTGATTGGTTTTGTTGATTTCCATTCGAAAATTGAATCAGACCACTTAAATCTTGATTAGCTAAAATTGGGTCTGAAAAATGAATAAATATCGATTGTTCTTCTCCATTACTAATTTCTGTTTTAATAACTTTGAAATCTCCCATTGCAGGAATAATAAGGCTGTGTTTGCCTTTTAAATCAACTCCTAATGCGTCTCCGTCCCATTCAATTAGTACTTCACTTTCTTTGGTTTTTCTGATTAAACTATCAACAATATAACGATGAGTTTTTCTATCAGCAGCATGTTCCCATTTGATGCTGTATTTTTTTCCTTCTTGACTAACTTTTAGTAATTGTTCTACCTTTTTTTCATCATCTGCATCGGCAGTTAATAATTCGCCTGTGATTCTTTGGTAAACCAATTTTTCTTTATCGGTTGTTTCCATCACAGGAAATGAAACTTCAAAAGATTGTTGAATAACAGTAAATCCAAATTCAAATTCTTCCAGCTCTTTAGGAACATCCATTAGTTTTCCTAAAGCAAATTCAGCTTCATAGGTTTCTCCTGATTCCAAAGGTTCATCGGGCTTAAACTCTATTGTATTGGCATCAATCCATTTTGTTTTTCCTTTAATTGATGGACTAAAAGAAAATAAATCGGTTTCAGTATTAAGTTTCAAACTATCTGTAATTTGAGCAGATAATTGAATTTTAATACTAACTTCTTTTGAAACACTTCCTGCTGTATAAGCACTAATGTATTTCGCAAATTCGGGGTTAATCTTTCTTTTTTTTGTTGAATTTCCTGAGTTGGCATAAACATAAAAGCCTAAACTAGAAATTAAGGCTGTAATAATAATCCAGGTAATTTTACTTTTTAAGAACAAAGTAGAGGGAGTTTTGCTTGTCATGGGTTTGGGTATGCTTGATTCTATAAAACTAATAAAAAAATGGATAAAAAAAATTTTTGCTTTAAGATTTAAGGGATTCCTAAAAAAATTAAATTGACTAAAAATTGTAACTGATTAGAATTTTAAACTAACTTAAAATTGTCTAAATTTCTAGTTTAATTATGTTCATTAGAGATTCTATTTTTATATTCCCCAAAAATGCCAACTATGAAAGTTATAATAAGTTTCTTATTCGTCCTTATTTTCAGTCTTTCTTACGGAAATATTTTTCTAATTGGTGGGCCAATGTTATTTCAGCAAACCTTAACAGAGGAGCAAAAAATAACTGAACTAATTAATTATATTGAAAAATCGGAAGCCATGTTTGTGCGCAACGGTTCTGAATTTACCGGAGCTAAGGCTGCTGAACATTTGAGAATGAAGAGAACAAAGGCAGGTTCAAGAATCAAAACAGCTAAAGATTTTATCGATTTTATCGCAAGTAAATCATCTTCATCTGGAGAACCTTATTTCATGAAGTTCAAAAACGGACAAAAAATTCAAGTGAGAGATATTCTGCTTCATGAACTAAAAAAGATTGAAGCTCGTCCAATTGGTTTTTTAAGAGGGGGTTCGAAATCAGGATATAAAGTTACTTGTTAATCCTTTAAGAATATACAATCACCCCATTTTGGTTAATTAAACTAATCAACTCTGTATTGTTTTCGTTGATGCTATTGGCTTCGAAAATAAATTTATAATCAACCATTTTGCCATCCATAAATCCACTAAACCAATACTGATTATTTAAACCAAATACATCTTCAGTGATAGGTTCTATTTTTTTGTAGGAAATGGGTTCTACTTCCTTTAAGAAATGTCGGAGTTGTGAAGTTTTCTTTTCTTCACCATCAATTGTTCCCCAACCATGTGAGCTAACAATTACTCCTTCCAATAATTTTTTAGAATAGTTGATTAAATATACATTCCATACCATCATGGAAGTTTCTGGGTTTAATTCAAGAACTGCTGCTACTGCAATATCTTTTATACCTTCAGTTTCAATATCTTTTAACATAGTATTTATCGGCCTGTTTTTTTACTTCTTCTAAACTCTTTATTGCATTCACGAATTGCCATTACCAAATCGTAATCGTTTGAATTGAGTATAAAATAATTAGGTAAATTACAGAATTTTTTGAATTCAGGTACCTGAGTTAAACTCAATCCAGTTGAACGCATGATAATATCATCGGTGTATTTATCATCAACCAATTGCTGTTCTCTGTAAAGTTCTATTAAATGTGTAAGTTTAATGTATTCCTGAAGCTTTTGGTTACTTCCTGAAAACAATTCTGTTAATGGACTTCCAGTACTACCACCAATCCAAGAATCAATATGTTCGTAGTTATTTAATAAAGGACTTGTTTTTAATATTACTGCGGCTCTTCGTGCCAAACTATCTCTTCTTTTTTGGTGATAATTGATATCAACTTCTTTTAGTTTATAGGAGATTTGTTTCAATCGTACTTTAATTGGATCAGTATGATTTTTTTCTACATATTTCTTTACCACTAGTTCGAAATTCTGATAACCAATAACGCTGAAACTAAGTGTGTCATTAAGTTCTACAGGAATGCCAAATGCTCCATGGCGATTACTGATATATCTTTTTTGAGAAGTTTTATTAAGGATATTGGCCAATGGAATCGTATTATTTGTGTCGGCACCAATCACAAATCCCTTGATTATAAATGGTACTTTATCTGAAATGGTTTGAGCACCGATTTCTCCGCATACACTTAAAAATAAAAAGAAGAAAATTGCCTGAACCCGATTCATTGACCGCAAATAAATGTTTTTAATTAAATCTTTCACTTTGTTTAGGCCAAATTATTCTTTTTTGAGGTTTTTTGAACAATTCATGACATATACAGCCAAATCATATTCATTCGCTAAAAGCACAAATTTGGTTCCAGGTTTGCAATTTTTTTTAATCTCTTCTGCAGTTTCTATATCAACTTTACATACTTGAGCTATAAATTCTGTACTCAATTTATCTTCTGCTTTTATTTCCTCCTGATACAATTGACTTAAAAGTTTTAATCGTTCCATTTCCTTTCCTTTTTTGCTTGTATTGTACCAAATCTGAGTGATTAAACCTCTAAGAACCAATCCGTTTTCTATACTTAAAACTGCTTTTTTGGGAAATTTTGTATAACGAGTAATATCGTTTAAGAGGCTATCTTTTTTCATAATTCCGGCATACATTCTAGCCAATGAATCGTTTTTTTTCTTTTTATAGTTGTAGGTATTTAATGGATATGTTTTTACATTCATTACAATGTTTAATATTTCATTTTGACTACTTTTTGTAACAATATAAATCTGATTTTGGTAACCAATAGCATGAAATTCAATGGAATCGCCTAAGTTCACTTGAATCCTAAATGCTCCATATTTGTTGGAAATGGTTTTTGAGTGAATATTTAGGTTTTCTATATTTATATAACTCAAAGAATTCCCTTCAGAGTTCCTAATAAAACCCTTCATCTCATAACTTTGAGCATATGAATTTGAGAAGGCAATCATCAAAATAAAAAATCCACTAATTATTATAAGTGATGGTTTTATAATGCTTTGAAAATATTTTGTCATATAGGCTTCAAGTTTTTATCCTAAACAAATTTCTATTTCATCAAATCTAAACTTCATCTGTCATATCTTTGTTTCTAATGAGTGAATATAAAAAGTTAATTCTTAAAAGTGGAAGAGAGCGTTCTCTGGTAAACAGACATCCTTGGGTTTTTTCAGGAGCAGTGAAAGATTTACCCAAAGCTAAAAACGGAGAAATCATACAAATAGTTACAAATCATAATGAATTACTTGGATATGCTTTTTTTGCACCTAATTCTCAAATAACAGCCAGAGTTTTTGAATTTAATCCCAATGAAATTGAAATAAACGAGGCTTATTGGATAGATAAAATTAAAAATGCTTTCAACCTTAGAAAACTTTTTATTAATCCAATGCAAACCAATTGTTATAGATTAATACATGCAGAAGGTGATTTCTTTCCAGGAATCATTGCAGATGTTTATGCAGATGTTGTTGTAATTCAGTTATTAATTAAAGGAACTGAATTGATTTCAGAAATCATTTTTAAAGCTTTAAACGAAATCGGATTCAAACATATTTATTTAAAAACCAAACAAAATACTCAATTATTAGAACAAGTTGAACAAGTTTCGAGATGGGTTGCTGAGCCTAAAGAGATGCCAGTTTTGGTTTTTGAAAATGGAGTAAAATTTCAAATTAATGTCGAAACGGGTCAAAAAACCGGATTTTTTATTGACCAAAGAGAAAACAGAAGGATTTTAGCTACTTATTCAAAAGGTAAAAAGGTACTAAATACCTTTTCATATTCTGGTGGATTTTCAGTTTATGCTTTAGAAGCTGGCGCCGAATTGGTTCATTCTGTTGATAGTTCAAAAGATGCGATTGAATTATGTGAGCAAAATGTAGAATTAAGCGGATTAGCCAACAAGCACAAAAGTTATGTAAGTGATGTTTTCGAATTTTTAAAGGAAGTTGAACCTTCATTTTATGATATTATCGTTTTAGATCCTCCTGCATTTGCTAAACATGCTAGAGCTGTTGACAATGCAGCCAGAGGTTATAAAAACCTGAATTTACTTGGTTTTCAAAAGGTAAAGCCGGGCGGATTAATTTTTACTTATTCATGCAGTCAGCATATCGATAAAGACTTATTCCGCAAAATTGTATTTGGGGCTGCAGCAGATGCAAGAAGAAACGTAAGGATTTTGCAACAGCTATCTCAACCCGAAGATCATCCAATTAATATTTACCATCCTGAAGGTGAATATTTGAAAGGACTGTTGTTGCAGGTGGATTAATTTGGGAAAATGTTTCAATTTGAAACATATTTTTTGTCCGTTAAAAGTATAAAATACTATAAGTGAGTTATTTGTGTTTTTTGGCATATTGATTGTCATATACAATGCAAGATGAAAATTGCATTAAAATATATCTGGTCATTATTAATTGTTCCACCTTTATTGTTTTTGAAAGGAGATTTATCTTTCCAAACAATGTTAGAGGTTCACGATTTGAAGCCTAATCAAATGATTGAGCAAAAGATGCAATCTGCAATGGGTGAAAAAGAAGTTAAAGAATTAATCATTCAAGTAAAAGTTGCAGAAGATGGAACTGAATTTAATGGTGAAGGTTTAACTATTAATTTGTATGATAAAAATTACGGTTACATTCAAAAGTCTCAAGTTATTAAGGGGCAAATTAGATTTAGATTGGTTGGCGAAAATGCAAAACCAGATACCTATATTGTAGTATCACCAGAAACATTAGATGAACAAACATTAAGCGATAGCAATCCCAATAAAGTATTAACATTACATTCAGGAAAATCAGCATCCTAAATAAAAAATTCTAAAATTCATTTTGCTTTTAAGGGTCGTGGTGAAGAAACACGACCCTTTTCTATGTTATATCGACTATTGGAAACACTCAAATTATTTACTTTAAAAAATCTAATATCAAAATCTTAGATGCTTAAAATTAGATAAACTGAATCAAATCATAAATCAAGTATACCTAAAGAGGACGAAACAAGTATTAAGGAGTTTGAATTGGTTGTTTAAGGTTTTTTCTGTTTTTTAAAAAATGTATATTTGATTTATTAAAAACATAACATGTCAGCTTCCATCTTGAAAAATAAAATAAATAAAGCGGTTGAAGGAATAAATGATGAAACCTTTCTAAAAGCGATATTTACTATTATAAATGAACATGCTAAAAATGCTGAGAATGAAATTTATTTAGATGATGAAGACTGGTCAATTGTAGAGGAAAGAAGTAAAGCTTATGAAACTGGAAATGCAAAAACAGTTACAATAAGTGAAATAAGTAAAAGATTTAAATCAAAGTTTTCTAATTGAAATACGATGTTGTCATTCTTGAAGAAGTATATTTTGATCTTGAAGATGCAGCAGATTTTTATTATTCAGTAAAACCTGGACTTGAACAGGAATTATTTAAGGAATGGTTAATTTGTATTGAAAAGATAAGTAAATCTCCAGCATCTTATCAAAAGCAAAGAAAGCAGTTTAGGCAGGTATTATTAGAAAGGTTTCCATTTCTTATTATTTTTGAAATAAAAGATTCTTCTGTGTTGGTTTATCGATTTATTAATGCTCGCAGGGATCCTAAAAAAAGATTTAAAAATAGATGATTTAATGAATTTTATTTCAAAATATAAAACTTGTCCTCATTGTATTTTAGAGTACTGATGAATATTATAAAAGAAATAGGTTTCAATCGTTTACTCAAATTTAATGTTTTGAAATAGACTTAAAATTGAAAGTTATGTTGGTTTTCAATTTTAACAGCTATCCAGTCTTTTGGCCAAAATAGGGCCCGCTGAAAAAAACAGAAACAGGTCAGATTTTAGACGCTGCCAAAATATACCGAATGCATTTTGTTAAAGTCCAATAAATTGGCCTAAACAAAATTGCCTCGGTATTAAACTGTTTGATTTCCATTTTGTGTTTAAGATGTATAT
>JAIYDG010000497.1 GCA_027487625.1 Bacteroidota bacterium | reverse complement strand
TTTCGCCATCTAAATAAACAGACTCCGTTCCTGAAATTATAATGATAAACAATTCGCCATTGCTGCCAGTAAGTCGGTATGGACCTTGATTTCCTTCTGAACCATTGAAGGTATTTCTAACAAATCTTCCTCTTGAAATAGCAGCTTCAATTTGATTTTGTAATAAGATTCCGTTTTTCAATTTTACATCACTTGCTACATGTAAACCTCTTGATTTTTTGTAGTAGTTCATGAAATAAGAATTTGCAGGTTTATTCATTAAAAAATCACCTACAACAAGCTGATTTTTGTTTTTTGAAAACTGAACATAAACCTGATCAAAGTCTTGCAAATCCTGGGTATTTCCTTCGGGCTGAATTGGATTATTGTCATCACTAATTGCAGCTAAAACATCAATATCATTATTGATTTTACCAGCTAATTGGAGATTCAGATTTGAATTAACAATTGAGTTTGTATTGTTTCCTACAGATAGTCCTCTCATGATACTTCCACTACTTTGTAATCCATCCGAACCTAAAAACAGTGCATATTCTGGTTCTATAGTTTGTAAAGAAAACGGATTTCTATCTGCTTTTAATTCGGGTTGAATTTGAGAAAGCTCTCTACGTTTTACAACTTTTGAAAAATTGTAATTTGTAACCAAGTATGTAATATTAATTTGAGTATACTTAGGTATATTAAGGTTGATGAAAGACTTGTTTAAGTAATTAATACGAAAATCTTTTCCATCAATATAGTTTTGT
This sequence comes from Bacteroidota bacterium, assembly GCA_027487625.1. Lineage (GTDB taxonomy): Bacteria > Bacteroidota > Bacteroidia > UKL13-3 > UKL13-3 > CAISCU01. The sequence goes on along the minus strand of JAIYDG010000497.1, from coordinate 23,505 downwards.
ACAGTAACAGAACCTTTTAAAATGATAGAAGTATCTAATAAAAAACTATCAGACTGAATAAATAAAAACTTTGAAACTTTAGCTTGCCATGACTGAGCAAACAGATTTGATTGAATAGCAAAAAAAACAAACCATATTACAAGTCCGGCTTTTTTCATGCACTGTGAACCGCTGGCAAAACAATGGTAAACAAAGTTCCTTTTCCTAATTCACTTTCGAAGAAAATGTTTCCTCCTCCACTTTCAATCATACTTTTAACAATAGGTAAGCCTAAACCCATACCAATTACTTTTGTACTAAAATAAGGGGTAAATATTTTTTCAGCCTGATCAGATGAAATTCCTGTTCCATTGTCTTTTACCTGAATAACCACATTCTCTTCCTGATAAAAAGCACTTACTTCAATTAAACCTTCTATATCTTCGGGAATTGCTTGAGTGGCATTTTTAATTAGATTTACTAAACTTCTGTTTAAATAACCTTTATCAAATTCGAGTTGGATTTCATCTTGAATATTGATTTCAATTTTACCTTCAAAATATTGTTCTTGAAGTAATACTACCTGTTCAATTAAATTCTTCACATCAATTACTTCATAGTTTGGAGCAGGCATTTTAGCAAAACTACTGAAACCAGTTGCCAGTTCACTTAAAGAATCGATTTGAGTAATTAGCGTTTGTGTAACTCTTTTGAATGTTTCAGGAAGTTTCGGACTTTGATCGTTCCAAGCTCTTTCGAGATGCTGGATGCTTAATTTCATTGGAGTAAGTGGATTTTTAATCTCATGTGCAATCTGACGTGCAATATCACGCCAAGCACCTTCTCTTTCGCTTTTAGCAAGCTTCTGTGCACTTTCCTCCAATTTATCAATCATTTGATTGTATTGAAAAACCAATTCACCAATTTCATCTCGGCGGCTCCATTGAATAGGTTCATTCTTTTTACCTATGCTTGTTTGTGCCATTTGCTGTTGAATCAACACCAATGGGAATGAAATATTCCGAGAATAAATCCATGCTAAAATTCCAATCACCATAAACAACAAAGCATATAAATTTATAAACCCAACTATAATCGATGAAATTTCTGCATATAAATCAGCATAACGATTAAAATAAGGTAATTGTACATAACCAATTAATTCCCTGTTTTTATTGTGAACAGGCACATAAGAAGCAGTATATGAAAAGGTAGAAATTCTTTCTGATTGAATGTATTGAGATTCCTTTAACAAATTGAGGTGATAAAACGCTTCTGAATTGATTAGAGGAGCCAACACTGCATCATCATATAGTTTTCTGATAGTAGAAGATAAAACCTCACCACGAGGATTGTATAAGGTAATTTCAGTTTCGTAAAAATCAGCAATTTGATTTAAGAATGAGCCAATTTCTTCAGGACGTCTTAGTTTCAATTCACCATATTGAGCTTCTGTTTCAATTGCAGCAGCTACACTTCTGATTTTCTTCAATAGTTTCTCACTTTGTTTGGCATCATTTTGACCTTTAACCAAATCAATGGTGAAATAAGCTGTTGAAGCCAGTGTTACAAAAACTATCAATATTATACCAAGCTGAATTCTTGTTCTTAGTAAACTTAAATCAGCCTCATCGAAGAATAAAATTTTATTTACAAATGATTTTAATGTTTGGAAAATAATCTGCTTTTGAAGAAACACACTTTTGTTAATCCAATTATTATTAAGCAAGGCAAAAACACTGATTGCAATAATTAAAACAAGGGTAAAAAAAGTAAATGATAAAGAGAACAATCCAAATGGTTCATACCAGGGAGCCGCAGGTTTAGTAACAACAATTGCAAGACTATTACTTTCTTTTAAAATTAAATGATCTTGTCCATCTTCTTCAACAAAATGATGCGGACCATTTTCAGGTTCTAAAAAGGTATAGGCAGTTCTGTAAGCATAAGGCCCACTTTGGCTCATTAGCTGTCGCTCGCGATAAATTGCATATGAATAATCACTTCGTTTTTTTGCAGATTGATTTCTATAACCTTCAATTAATAATTCTTCAAAACGATTTTCATCCTGAATTAATTTAGGCTCAAGATGAATAAATATGGTTCCTTGTAATCGTCCTGATTTGAGTATTGGAAACTTACTTAAATATCCCTTTACAAAAGAGTTATTTCCTAGGTACCTGAAATTCGCATTTAGTGTTGGAGTTGATAAATCTGTCCATGCATAATTTAACTGCCTATATGTATAAGCATTTCTAGTTCGGTAATGATTTCCGCTTGAATCGAAATCATAAATAGTAACATCGTATTTGCTTAAATAGCCATTAAAATATAAAGGACGTAACTGCTTAACCAAATCAGAATTCAAAGAAATCGGATTGTTAAAATAACCCTTAAAATACTTATCCTCTCTTAATCTTCTTTCAGCAGTTTTAAGAAATAATTCTGTATTAATATCATTTTGGGCTGTCAACTTTGCAGCGAATAAAATTCTATTTTCCTGTTCTTTTTTAAAGCTCCAGTAGTAGATAAAAAAGGAAGTAAAAACCGACAATATCAATACCATGATAAGGTATTGCTGTAATCGGTTCACTCTTTTAACAATTAAGTCTTTAAACAGAATAAAAGTTAGAATTAAAGCTGAACTACCTAATGGAAAAAGTATTCCTCTTTCATACAAATTCTTAACTAAAAATGGATGAAATATATAAAAAACAAGAACAATAATAATCAGCTTTTCAGGAACTCGTAAACCCTTTTTAATAATTAATTTATATAAACGTAAACTAAGCTGGTAGGCCAATAACAAAATCATTACAGCCAAAAGCAAACCTAAAAAAGTAAAACTATCTAAGGCATATATATTGTTGATATCAAAAGAAATCTGTGAATCGAAAACAAGACTTTTAATGGCATCAAAAGCACCATCTGAAATGGTTATAGTAAGCCAGGAAACAAAAGCCAAATGTATTATTTGTTTAACTTTTGATTGAGGATTAACAAAGTTTACATCTCTGATTAAATAAAAATACCAAAGAAAAATAAAGACCAAACTCATAAAATCACCCAATGAAGGATTTACTTTGGATGATGCATAAATATCAGGACTAAATAACTCTAAACTATAAATAAATACAGGGATTTTAAATTGAAGAAAAAGCCACCTAGCTGATAAAGTTAATACGAAAAATACAATAGTAGAAAGCACCAATTTTCTTTCTGCATAATATTGAATGATGAAATGAAAACACCAAGCACATAGCAAAATTAAAAGGGTAATAAACAACTTTAACCAAAAGGGAGTAACCTTACCTGCACCAAAAATCTGAATGGAGAACAAGTACTTTCCTTTGCTATCTGTTACATCTTCAAAATCTTTAAGTTTTGATGGACTTAATAAGGCAGAACCAAGAAAAGACAATTCATCGTTAAAATGATTTTCGATGTATTGATTCTGATAATTATAATTGGTTTTGATTGAATAAAGTAAAACCGCTTTATGGGTACCACTTTGTTTAAAAAACGATAAATAGGAACCATTTTTAACATTTAAAAAATGTAATCCTGAATCTAAAACACGCAAGTAACGTTGAGCATCAGATTCATTTCTACTCCAAAACACCAAACTATCGTTTTTAAACAAAAACAAGGATGCATTTTCTGCATTGGACATATCAACTAAGTCTGTCCAATCCTTTCTTAAATTCAATGAATCGGCTAAAGCATCATTGGCAATTTCATTAAATCTGATTTCCTTTTGTGCAACAATATCTGAAGTTTGATAATAGGCATCCCAAACTTGTTGTTTGGTATCTTGAAGAATTCTAATTTCAAGTAAAATTAACAGGGGTAAAACAATTAACCCTGCAATTAAACCTATAAGATATTTACGATTTTCATTCAAGATTTATTCAAAATTTCCAGGCAATAAATAATTTTTCACATAATCGAGAACAGCATCTTCAACAGATAAAAATTTATTCGTGTAACCAATGCTTCTTAGTTTATCCATATTAGCTTCAGTAAAATATTGATACTTCTCTCTTATATCTTCAGGAACTGGAATATACTCAATATTTTTTTCTTTGCCTAAAGCCATAAAAATTGCAGATACCAAATCATTCCAAGTTCTAGCTTCACCAGTACCTAAATTATAGATGCCGCTATTTTTTCGATGATGCATTAAATATATACAAACATCACATAAATCTTTAACATAGATAAAATCTCTCATTTGCTCACCATCTTTATAATCAGGGCGGTGAGATTGAAAAAGTTTTACCTTACCTTCATTTTGAATTTGATGGAAAGCATGAAAAATCACACTTGCCATTCTTTTTTTATGGTATTCATTGGGACCAAATACATTAAAGAATTTCAATCCAGCCCAAAAAAGAGGTTGTTTTTCTTGAGCCAAAGCCCAGATATCAAACTCGTTTTTAGAACGACCATAAGGATTCAAAGGTTGTAATTGGTTCAGGCCATTTTCATTGTCATCGTAACCAAAAGCACCATCACCATAAGTAGCAGCGCTTGATGCATAAACCAAAGGAATTCCTTCATTTGCGCATACTTTAAACAATCTTTTACTAAAATCTACATTTAGTTCTTTAAAAATCTGTTCATCACTTTCGGTGGTATCAGTTCTTGCACCAATATGAAAAACGAATTCAAGTTCAATGGTATTCAGGTTTAGCCAATCGAAAAAATCTTTGCGTTCTACCAAAGCGGTATACTTTTTACCTTCAAGATTTCTCTCACGGTTTTCAATAGCTCCAAAATCATCTACCAGCACCAAATCATTAAAACCATCTTGGTTTAACCTGGCTACTAAACAACTACCAATAAAGCCTTCGGCTCCTGTAACTACGATCATAGGCTGCGAAAGTAAGAAAATCAATTGGTATCAGGAAACAAGAAGTATTTTTATCCTAATAAGTTAATGAGCGTAAAATGAACAAGTTAAACACCTAAAATCCAGAACATTAAAAAAGATTTAGAAATCATGTCAAAACTTGACGAGGCTTAGCAATTCAAAATAATTTTAGTCTATATTTGCGCCCTGATTTTTAAAGCATGTCAGGAAAACAGAAAATTGTATATATAACCAGAAGGGAACGATTTAATGCGGCGCATAAGTTATACAATCCCAATTGGACAGAGGCGGAGAACGAAGCATTCTTTGGAAAATGTTCCAATAAATTTTACCACGGACATAATTTCGAGTTATTCGTAACTATTAAAGGAATTGCGAATCCTGAAACTGGTATGGTAATGGATTTGAAAAAATTAAAGAAAGTTATTAAAGAGAACATAACTGATCCATTGGACCATAGAAATTTAAACGAAGATATTCCTTGGTTAAAAGGCTCAATGCCATCAATTGAAAACATTATTACTGCAATTTGGGATATTCTTGAACCATTGATGGAAAACAGTAAATTACACAGCTTAAAACTTGTTGAAACCGAAAACAATTTTGTTGAATATTTCGGAGAATAAAATTACTAGATTGATTAAAACCTATTCAATTAATCTTATAAAAATGAGGCTGATTCATAAAAAGAATCAGCCTCATTTTTTTAGTTAAAATCCCTATTTTGCTCAAAATTTCAAATCATGACTAAAACAGCATATGTATTTCCCGGACAAGGAGCCCAATTTGTAGGAATGGGTAAAGACTTGTATGAAAACAGTCCTTTAGCAAAAGACCTTTTTGAAAAAGCCAATGAAATACTTGGTTATAGAATTACTGACATCATGTTTTCAGGAACAGATGAAGAATTAAAACAAACAAAAGTTACTCAACCTGCTATATTTCTTCATTCAGTAATCAAGGCTTTAGTTGCAGGAGAATCATTTAAACCTGATATGGTTGCAGGACATAGTTTAGGAGAATTTTCGGCATTGGTGGCAAACCGCACTTTAAACTTTGAAGACGGACTTCGCCTTGTGTTTGCGCGTGCAATGGCTATGCAGGAAGCTTGTGAAGCAGAACCTTCAACCATGGCAGCAGTTTTAGGATTAGATGATAATAAAGTAGAGGAAATTTGCGCTTCAGTTACCGAAGGTGTTGTTGTTCCGGCTAATTATAATTGTCCCGGACAATTGGTTATAAGCGGAAGTATTACTGGAGTTAACAAAGCTTGTGAATTACTAAAAGCAGCTGGAGCAAAAAGAGCATTGGTTTTACCTGTTGGAGGAGCATTTCACTCACCATTGATGGAACCTGCCAGAGTAAAATTAGAACAAGCTATTTTGAATACTCAGTTCAACACTCCTATTTGTCCTGTATACCAAAATGTAACAGCATCTGCAGTAAGTGATGTGGATTCAATCAAACAAAATTTGGTTTCACAATTAACTGCTTCTGTAAAATGGACACAATCAGTTCAAGCGATGGTAGCAGATGGAGCAACTCATTTTATTGAATGTGGACCTGGAAATGTATTACAAGGATTGGTTAAAAAGATTCATAAAGAAGCTGAAACAGCTGCATTGTAAAGAATATCAACAATTTATAGCTCTCCAAAAGTAGAATTTGGGGAGCTTTTTTTTGCATTTTAGGTTCGTTAAAGACAAATCTCCTACATAAAAGTGTATGTTCACTACATTTTTATGTACATAAAAGTGTAGTAGTGATACGTTTTTATGTAGGAAAATGTATTTTTGTTAAAAAATTGAGATGAAAAGAGAGGCAATCGAATCTTTAAAAAAATGGAAAAATAAAAAGGACAGAAAGCCTTTAATTATCCAAGGAGCCCGACAAGTTGGAAAAACTTGGCTTATGAAAGAATTTGGGAGATTAGAATTCAAACAAACCGCTTATTTCAATTTTGAAGTTACAAAGGAATTACATTCCATCTTTGCAAATGGATTTCAAACTCAAAAAATAATCAATTCACTCAATATCTTTTGTGGCTTTAACATTGAGTCAAATAACACATTAATTATTTTTGATGAAATACAAAATTGTCCGGAAGCCATAAATGCTTTGAAATATTTTCAAGAGGATTCTCCTGAATATGCAATAATGGCAGCAGGTTCTCTATTGGGAGTGGCCATTCATCAAGGTTCATCTTTTCCAGTAGGCAAAGTTGAATTCATGACATTGTATCCATTAAATTTTCATGAGTTTTTATTGGCTTTAAACAAACAAGATTTATTGCAATTATTAGAAAATGCTGATGAAGCCATGATAAAAATATTGAGCAATCAATTTATTGAATTATTAAAGTCTTACTATTTTATTGGAGGAATGCCTGAAGTGGTGAAATCATTCTCCATTGAAAAAAATTACAGAGAAGCCAGAGAAATTCAGAATGGTATCATTAGATCTTATGAAAATGATTTTTCGAAACATGCACCCATCAATCAAGTACCAAGAATTCGATTGGTATGGCAATCAATTGTTGCTCAATTGGCAAAAGAAAATTCAAAATTCGTTTACAATTTATTAAGAACGGGCGCAAGGGCAAAAGACTTTGAAATGGCCTTGGAATGGTTAAAAGATGCAGGTTTAATACATAAGGTAATTAGAGTAAGTAAACCAGGATTGCCTATAGCATCTTATGCGGATTGGTCTGACTTTAAAATTTATTTTAATGATATTGGATTATTGTGCGCCATGGCTGAATTAAATGAGGATATATTATTAAAGGAAGAGCAATTATTCACAGAATTCAAAGGAATTATTTCAGAACAATTTGTATTGCAACATTTGGTGAATAAAAATTATAAAGTTTATTACTGGAATCCTGAAAATGCCCGTTCAGAAATTGATTTTTTAATTCAAAAGAACAACCAGATCATTCCCATTGAAGTTAAATCCTCAGAAAATCTAACATCAAAAAGCTTGAAAGTTTATCAAGAAAAATTCAATCCAGAAATTTCAATCCGAACCTCACTTTCTTATTATAAAAAGCAAGATAAATTAGAAAACATTCCTTTATATGGCTTTTTAAATTGGTTAAACTAATTCATAAACACTATCCCCCAATCTATTTCCCTTCATAAATAGCTCCCGATGTTGGAGTTTCTTTTAATTCAATTTTGCATAATTGAGGAACTCTCGGTTTAATCTGATTCCAAAACCACAATACCATGTTTTCACAGGTAGGATTTTCAAAGCCTTCCAGGTTATTGATGAATTTGTGATCTACATGTTTTACCAAAGGTTCTATTACATTTTTTAACTCTGCAAAATCCATTACCCATCCTAAATGCGGGTCTAATTCACCTTCAATAAAAATAGTGAGGTGATAAGTATGACCATGTATTTCCTTACACTTATGTCCATCGGGAACATTTGGCAGGAAGTGAGCGGCATCGAATGTAAATTGTTTAAATATTAGCATATAAAAATATTTGGCCAAATTACAGAAATTTAAACTTATTTATTGTTGCAGACATCCAACAAGCTTCTTGGCTTACGAATACCAACACCAAGATTCAAAATTCTTAGTAATGATTGGAATATACTGTATCCTAATGCACCTGATGAATCAATTAATTGTTAAAATTATGACTCAATTGTAAATACTTTAAGTAAGTTAAAAAATTACAGTATAAGCAACACTCCAATTTATTAATTTTAAATTTGCTTTTATTGATAGTATTTTGGAAATAAAAATATTTAAAATCCTTTTTAACATACTGACTTACATAGTTTTAATTCTTTCTATTGTTTACTTCATTAACAAGGTAGAAAGTAATTTAATCAAAGTAAATCTGATAATACTTGGGCTGGTAGTAATTTATTTACAATCAGCCTACTTATTTTATTATCCAATAAAAGAGTATTACAGCTTAAACTACTTCAAAAAGTTAAAATGGATAGGGATAATTATTTTGCCGGTGTTATTTGCACAAAGTCCATTTATTATATTTCTTTTAAAAAATTCTTTAATAGATTCAATCAACATAAAATCTAATTTTCTAATAAATTTAATTGTCAATCAGATTTGTGTTGCAAGCTTCGAAGAGGTTTTTTTTAGAGGATTAATTTTTAATTCTATATTACAATTATCAAAAAAACCAAATCTTTCAACAATCTTATCTTCCTTAATATTTTTGATTTTTCATTTAAATAAGATTGAAACAGATTTTGCTATTTTACAAACCACTTCACTTTTCTTAGGAGGCTTTTTTTTAGCTACTATTTTTAATCATTACAAATCTATTTGGCCACCCTTACTATTTCATTTTTTACATAACTTCTTTATAAAAAATTTTAACGAAATTTTTTTGAATATAAAAATTGAATACGGATTTTTAAACTATTGGCAATTCTCTTTAGAAATATTCATATACTTAGTACTTATCTATTATTATAAGTTTTATAAAAAAGAGGAACTCCTAAACAGAGAAATGAATTCATAATGAATAGCCTGCTTTTTAAATCTAAAAAACTTCAGTTTCACCTTAAATAAAAACTGAAAGAATCACACTATCTAATTTATTTTGAGATAATTAGATTAAATAGAAATATTGAAAAACGAACATCTGTTTCTTTACAAGTAAAATTAATAACTTTCTCAGCCCAAATCGGACGCGAACCGAAGGTTCGCGTCCGATTTGGGCTGAGAATAATTCATTCATTTTTATTTACTACAATAATGTCATCCCTTTGGGATTGAAGAAATTTTCATTAAAAACTAGATTCATTTTTTAATTCATCTTACTTAATTTTAAAGTCATAAATCAATTTTAAAATGTCTAGTGTTAAACAATCTAAATTAATCCTACTGAAGTTCATCCTTAGAAATAAAATCTCAAAAACATTAAGAATATTTAAACATACACATTCAAATTTAATCATTCATACTTGCATCGTGAATAATTCAAAAGGCAATTTATTTTTTAGCTCATGTTTTTGTTACTCAAAAGGTAACGAGTGGGCTTTATTTGTCTTATAAGAATTAAATAAAGAAATTTAAAAACCGCTTGTTACAACTGTAGCAAGCGGTTTTTTTATGCACCGGGCTGAAGCCCGGTGCTATTGAAGAAGCCCGGTGCTATTGAAGAAGCCCGGAGCTATTGAAGAAGCTAGGAACTAATGGAGATGTAGCAGAGTTGAGACCTTGCGATAAATCGCAAGGGTACTTTTAAAAGAACAATTGGAGACGTAGCAGAGTTGGTCTATGCGTTGGACTGAAAATCCAAAGAAACAGGTTCGATTCCTGTCGTCTCCACTGAAATACAAACGGAAGAAACTCTGATGCAATGGGGTTTTGAGTCCTTGCGATAAATCGCAAGGGTAAACTAATAAGGACTTGTCCGGTATGCACAATGGATGTGTGTTGGTCTGCAAAACCAATGTAGTCGGTTCGATTCCGACACCGGACTCATTTGAAACAGTAACAGCGCAACACCGCAGCACCGCTGTAGAGACGCGATTAATCGCGTCTCTACAGCGGTGCTACAGCGGTATTACAAATAAAACGAATATACCGCGCGGCTGCCGTTAGGGAATATGCCTTCTATTTGAATTTGGCCTCTGCCCTTCTCCAAATCATTGATTAAATCTTCAACTTTTTCGTATTCTTTTCTGTTGAATTTGGTGATGATAAATCCTTCTTGAATTCCCATCATGGCTATTCTTCCATTTCTAATTTGTGAAATTCTAAAACCGTTTTTCACACCTAATTTATCTCTTTCTAATTTAGGAATGGCTTGAAAATCGGCTCCTAAAGCATCAGAACTTACCGTTCCTTTTTTCATGATAGCTGTAGTACCTTCTCTGTTTAACAAAGAAACTGTACTTAATTTTTCTTCTCCATTTCTTAAATACTTCAACCTAATTTTATCACCAGGACGTAAGTAAGCTACTTGTTCATCGAAATTGGCTTTTGTATCGATTGTTTTTTCATTCACAGAAACAATCACATCTCCTTTACGAATGCCACTTTGGTCGGCAGGACCTTCGGTTAAAACATCATCAACATAAACACCATGGCTGTTATTGATTTTTAACGTAGTAGCCATTGCCGCATCAATGTCTTTCACATCCATGCCAGTGAATCCTCTTTGTACTTCCTTAAACTCAATTAAATCTTTGATGATTTTAGCTACAATGTTTACTGGAATTGCAAATCCGTAACCATTATAAGAACCCGTATTAGAAGCAATAGCGGTATTGATTCCAATTAATTTCCCATCTAAATCAACCAATGCACCTCCACTATTTCCTGGATTGATAGCAGCATCTGTTTGAATGAATGATTCAATAGGAAATTGGTTGTTTACAATATTGATATTTCTACCTTTTGCAGATACAATTCCTGCAGTTACAGTCGATGTTAAATTAAATGGGTTTCCTACAGCCAATACCCATTCACCAATATCAACTTGGTCTGAATTACCCAATACAACATGAGGTAAATTAGCTGCTTCAATTTTAATCAAAGCCAAATCAGTACTAGGATCACTGCCAATAATTTTTCCTTTGTATGATTGTTTGTTATTATTAGTAATTACTTCAATTTGGTCAGCATCTTTAACTACATGTAAATTTGTGACAATATAACCGTCGGCTGTTAAAATGACACCAGACCCAGAACTAGCAACCGGACCGCGTCTTCCAAAGAAATCGAAATTACTCCAGAAATCGAAATTGGGGTCAACATAACCACGTTGTTGATTGGTAAGTGTTTTAATGAAAACCACGCAAGGTGTAGCCTGTTTTGATGCCTTAACAAAATCTAAATTAGCTGTAACTTGTCCTTTGTAAGCCACAGAAGAATTCATTTGATTATTATCTGCTTCTTCTTTTACAGATTGAGTTAGTACAACAGTAGTTTGAAACTGATTAAAAACTGCGGCTCCAAGAATCCCTCCTACAAAGCCAAGCATTACAATTAGTATTTTTTTCATAAATCAGATTTAAATTGTTCATGAAAAGAGCCTGACAATTTTTCAATAATCAAGCTCTTTTTTTATTCAAATTAAATATCAAAAACTGTGCCTATGGCACTACATTTATTCTAACTTTTAATTCTAAATCACTGTTATTAGGGTCGTTTGAAATAATTCTAAACGTTTTTTCATCCTGTCCAGCCATATTCGTTAAATCCCACTTTAATTTTAGCTTAGCCTTTCCTCCCTTTCTGATAGTCATTTTATCAATTGTTGGTGTAATACAATTACAACTTCTAACAATTCTTCTGATGATTAAATCACTTTTCCCTTTGTTTTCAATGGTAATTTCTTTTTCAGGACTTTGTTGAAAATTCACATCCCCAAAATCCAAATCTGTTGTTTCAAGAACGATTTTAGGAGCACGTTTTAATTGCTTTTTTGTCAGTTTTGAAAAATCTTGAACAACCTCAGCATTGATATAAAACTTCTTTACTTTTAAAGTATCATCGTTTGTAACCAATTTAATTTCTTGACGAACAGGTCCATATTCAATTGGAGTTTTCGGGTAAAAACTAACATATAAAGTCATATCACTATAAGGAACCATGCTTGAAACATTTTTCTTGATAATAATATTATTAGGAGCTTCAATTTTGTAAATCTGAAAAGTTTTAGTTCCAATATTAAACAAGCTGATATAACTTGAATCGTATTGAGAATCCAACACTTTATTAAAGGTTAATGTATTGGTATTGACAGCAATATTTCCATATTGATATTTATAAATTTCACCAACATCATTTTTATTTGGAATAACATAACCTGTAATTCTTAGCACCCTTGCACGAGGCATTGCATTGGTTTCAAGAACAAGATCTTTATCAAAGGGACCTTGTCTTCCCAAAGGCTCAAATGAGGCTTTAATGGTTCCTTTACCACCCGGAGGAATTTCATTTATAGGCCATTCAGTAGATGTGCAACCGCAGCCTGTAATTACATTTTCAACTTTTAATGGAACTTTTCCTGTATTGGTAAATTCAAAATAATGATAAACCTTACCAGCTCTTTCATTGATATTCCCAAAATCATGTTTCATGTGTGTGAAAATTATTTCAGGATAAACTGGGGTCTCTTGTTTTTTCTCTACAACTTTTTTCTTCTGAGAAAAAGCGAATGAACTTACAAAACTTAAAATTAAAAGGACAATAATTTTCTTCATATCACAAATATCTTTTTCATATCAAACATAGCAAAAACTAAGATGTCTAAATTGCCAAAAAGGTTGCAATACCTATAAAAGTTGAAAATTATCGGCATCATCAAATGCCGGAAAATCTTTTCTATATTGCTCTAAAACTTCCTTTTTTAACTCAATTGTTTTTACAGAAGGTTCATTTTCAAGGTGAAACAAAACTTCACCTAATGGACTAACAACCTGAGAATCTCCAGCATAAGGTACACCATATCCATCACTTCCAACTCTATTTACAGCAACTAAGTATGATTGATTTTCAATTGCTCTGGCTTGAGAAAGTAATTTCCAATGAGCTGTTCTTTTAGTTGGCCAATTGGCTACAAACAATAAACAATCATAGTTAAAATCTGGAGTTCTTCTAATCCAAACCGGAAAACGTAAATCATAACAAATAAACGGCGCGATTTTCCAGGTTCTAAAATCTATCAATAAATGATTCGAACCCGGAGAATAATGTTTGTTTTCCTCACCCATTCTGAACAGGTGCTTTTTATCGTAAAACAAGGTATTTCCATTCGGTTCAACCCAAATAAATCTGTTGTAAAATATTGTGTTTTCCTTAAGCATCATGCTGCCACAAACAGCAGCATTTTTTAACAAAGCCCATTCCTTCATTTTGAGTATGGCTTCTTGCTCCATTCCCAAAGCAAATGTTTCAGGATTCATAGAAAATCCAGTCGTAAACATTTCAGGTAGAACAATTATGTCGGGATAAGTATCTATGCTTCTAATTAAATCATCAAAAAATAAAAGATTTGCAGAAATATTTTCCCAAATCAGGTTTTGTTGAAGCAAACAAACTTTTAAATCAGACATATTACACCTTCATTAATTTCTCCGCAGCTTTTTCAAGTGTTTCATTACTTTTTGCAAAGCAGAATCTTAGCACATTGTTATCTGTTTTCATTTTATAAAAAACAGAAGTTGGAATTGAGGCAACCTTAAACTCTTTAGTTAAACGAATTGCAAAATCAATATCTCTTTCCTGAGTAATTTTTGCATAGTTTAACATTTGAAAATATGAGCCTTTACATGGCAATATTTTAAAATTTGAGCCCGCTACCAACTTTTGAAAGTAATCTCTTTTTTCTTGATAAAAAGCCGACAACTCCAAATAATGCTGCTTTTGGTCGATAAACTCAGCCAAAGCATGTTGAATTGGCGTATTGGCACTAAAAGCAATGAACTGATGAACCTTTCTAAATTCTTTTGTGATATCAGCAGGAGCTAAAACGTAACCCATTTTCCAACCTGTAGTATGGTATGTCTTTCCAAATGATGAAACAATAATGCTACGTTCAGCCAATTTGGGGAAACGAGCTACACTTTGGTGTTGAACATTGTCAAAAATTATATGTTCATAAACTTCATCACTTAAAACCACTACATCTGTATTGTCGAGAATTTTTTGCAACTGAAGCATATCATCAGCTTCCAAAACCGCACCAGTAGGATTATGTGGCGTATTTATAATCACCATCCTAGTTTTAAAATTGATGAGTTTTTTAACCTCATTCCAATCAACTTTAAAATCTGGATATTTCAATTCGTAAAAAATGGGCCTTCCACCATTTAATTCAATGGCAGGAATATAAGAATCATAACAAGGTTCAAGCACAATTACCTCATCTCCCTCTCCTACGATGGCACTAATAGCAGCGTAAAGGGCATGTGTACCACCCGGAGTTATTGTTATTTCAGTTTCTGGATTATAAATAGCACCATATAAATCTTCTGTTTTAGCTGCAATTTTTTCGCGTAATGATAGAACACCAGGCATTGGTGCATATTGGTTCAAGCCCTTTTTCATGGCCGAATTCACCAATTTCACCAAATCGGGATTACAGTTAAAATCAGGAAATCCTTGTGCCAAATTGATGGCTTTCTGCTCATTTGCGTGGGCAGTCATTATTGAAAAAATGGTGGTTCCAACAC
Source organism: Bacteroidota bacterium (assembly GCA_027487625.1). Lineage (GTDB taxonomy): Bacteria > Bacteroidota > Bacteroidia > UKL13-3 > UKL13-3 > CAISCU01. Next base: position 8,477 of record JAIYDG010000497.1, on the reverse strand, counting down.
CGGGTAGTTTACTTTTAATAGCTCCTGAAAAATTCATTATAGGTAGTTTGTTTCCGACTCAAGAATACATAAACTATGCCAATAGTTTTGAACACATTTTAAAACTATTTGAGCATGTGGCAATTAAAATTATTGTGTTTTTTTGATGAAATTCTTATAAAAAATCTGTTTACATCTGAATTTAAACTGATTAATTTCAAGCTAATTAGGTTTATGATAAATGAAAGGTTTGATTTGTTGTTCATTTTTGGTAAAATCGAAGTATAGAAAACATTCAAAAATATGTACCTTATTGCGGATAGCGGTTCAACAAAAACCGATTGGTGTTTAACAGACAAAAACAACCATGAACAAAAGATTTTTCATACCATTGGGTATAATCCCTACTTCATAGATACTGAAGCAATTTATTATTCTCTTTCTGAGAATTTAATTAAGGATTTTGATCCAGATGTGGTTAGTGAAATCTATTTTTATGGTGCCGGTTGTAGCACTCCTGAAAAAAAAGAAACAGTTAGAAAAGCTTTGGTAAGATGTTTCCCTAAAGCAAAAACCATTTTTGTTGGACACGATTTATTAGCAACGGCAAGAGCATTATTAGGAAAAGAAAAAGGTTTTGCAGCAATTCTTGGTACTGGTTGTAATACTTGTTTGTACGATGGAAACGATGTTTCTATCAATATCGATTCTTTAGGCTACCTTTTAGGTGATGAAGGAAGTGGAAGTCATATTGGAAAAAAGATTGTAAGAGACTTTATGAGAGGTAGATTAGAGCCTCAATTGGAAGCACGCTTTAAGGAACGTTTTCAAATTGCAGATAATGAGCAAATTTTTCATACCTTATATTCAACTCAGTTTCCAAACAGGTATTTAGCAAGCTTTTGCAAATTCGCTGATGAATACGTAACTCATCCTTATATTAGAAATAAAGTAAGAGACTCATTCAGAGATTTCTTTAAAAACCTTGTAAGCAAATATCCTGACTATAAAGATTATAAATTCAATTGTGTAGGTTCAGTTGGTTTTGTATTTAAAGATGTTCTAGAAGAAGTAGCTTTAAGTTACGATATGCATATTGGACGAGTAATTAAATCTCCTTTAGAAGATTTAGTTCGTTTCCATTTAGAAGAACTTTAAGGTTTAACCTGATACAAAATGGCATCATTATTTTCTGCAATTTTTGCAAAATGAAAGCCCTTATATTGATATCCAAAGATAGCCGCAGTTGATATTGCGGCTATTTCTTTTTTATAATCTTCTTGACTTAATGGATATACGTCTGAGCAGTCTTTTAAAAGAATCAATTTACATTGATTTTCAATTCTTGGAAAAAGAAAAATCTCTTTTCTATTAGCTAAATGTGGTACCAATCCAGAGTTACATGAAACTTTATCTGTACTATTTATCAAGCTAAGCATATCATCCAAACTTTTAATATTAATGTTTGATGTATAATGTTTTGATGAAAATATATTTTCCTTTTTATCATCATACCAAACACTTAGTCGATTTTGCATTTTAGAATAAGTTGTGTAAGTACTAAAAAACACAGCTAAACTAACTAAAATCCATTTGATTTTAACTGAATGAAATCTTGTAATCATTAGTATCAAAGCAATGCTTAATAAAGGAGCCATTTCAATGCCATAATGATAATTAATACCCCAAAATACTACTTCTTTGTTCCATAATTTTTGAAACAAAAGTGGAAGAAATGCAATAATTAAACTTGGTCTAAAAATCACAGCAATAAATCCGGATGCCAATAGAACAAGCCAAAATTCATGTTTAATATTTTCCATTTCATCTGGTTGTATATGACTAAAAAACATCATCTTAAACATATCAACTGGGTGAGATAGTATGTAAATAATAATATCTTTAATTGAATTACCTAAGTGAGAAAAACGGTCAATCTGCTCGAATTTTCCAGTTGGATTTAATGCCGGCATGATTAGCTGAGTAACTAATAAAAAGTAAAATAAATCTATAAGGAGTAATAGCCCAATAAACTTCCAAAGTTTTTGTAATTGGTTTGATGAAATTAAAAACGAAACTAACAAAGCGGGCATCCATATAGCCATATTTTCCTTGCTAATTAATATTCCAACAAATGCGATTATGATTAATTTTTTTTCTGTTTTTAAGAAGCCAAGAAATAAAGCTGGTACAAAACAAGCAGCTAATGTATTGTCGTGAAAGCCATCTGAAATAGCAGCATAAATCGCCCAAATGCTATAAAACTGAATCAACAAAAAAGGAATAATGTTATTTTTTATCTGAACATATTTAGCAATTTTTACCAAATAAAATCCAGCAAAAACCAAAGCCAGACTTTGAAACACCAATAATGTATACGAACCAAAAACATAAGAAAATGGCGATAAAATTGGGACCCATAAACTAAAATGAAGAGACAAATAAGGCATTTGTTCTCTCTGTAAAATAAGGGTACTTGGGTAATCATTAAAACCTGCATAAGAAAACATAGCTTGGTTTGCAATACCAAAATCTAATGCAGGTAACCTTAAGTTAAAATGATTAAGAGCCGGAACTGAAAAGAAAAGTAAAAAGAAAAATGCATGAATCAGGAATAAAGGATTCTTGCCCAGTTCTTTTGTTTGATTGCACATTACTTTTTCAAACCAATTTCACGTAATCTTTCTATTAGGTATTCACCACCTGAAATAGGTTCATAATGAATAGGATTATTTTCGGAGATACATTCCGGCAAACAATCTAAACGCATTTCACTTCTTGGATGTAAAAAGAAAGGAATAGAAAAACGAGGAGAGCTCCATTTTTCTTTAGGAGGATTGATTACACGATGGGTTGTACTTTTAAGAACATTGTTTGTTAGTCTTTGAAGCATATCTCCAACATTTACTACCAATTGCTCCGGTAATGCTGTAATATCAACCCATTCGTTTTGTTTATTTAAAACCTGCAAACCTTCTGCACTTGCTCCCATCAATAATGTTATAAGATTGATGTCTTCATGTTCTGCAGCTCTTACAGCAGATTTAGGTTCATCAGTAATTGGTGGGTAATGAATAGGACGAAGAATGCTGTTTCCATGATGGATTTTATCATCAAAATAAAACTCATTTAAACCCAAGTAAATTGCAATTGCACGAAGCATGTGTTTGCCTGTTTCTTCAAGCGCTTTATAGGCTTCAATTCCATATTTACCAAAATCAGGAATTTCTTCTACATAAATGTTTTCAGGGTATTCGCTTTTTATTGGATCATCGCCTTCAACAATTTGTCCAAAATGCCAAAATTCTTTTAAATCACCCTCATTTCTTCCTTTGGCATGTTCTTTACCAAAACTTGTATAACCACGCTGACCTGCTAACCCTGCAATTTCATATTTACGTTTTTGCTCATCAGCTAATGAAAAGAAATCCTGACAAGCTTTATATAATTTAGATGAAGTTTCGTCTTTTAATAAATGACCACGCACAGCAACAAAACCAATTTCTTCGTATGCTTTTCCTAATGCATTTACAAAATTCTGTTTTCTTTGAGCGTCGTTACTTAAAAAATCAGCTAAGTCGATTGAAGGTATCATATTCAATAATTTGTGCTAATATATAGGAAAAATTGAAGAGGGCAAACTCTCAATTCCTAATAATTAAAGGTATTTTGCTTCCTAAAGAGTTCGGAAATATGATCGAATTCTTTGCGGTAATATAATCCTAAACCAGATGTAGCAATATTTCTGCTATAAATAGGGTCAAATCCATTTTTGTTAAAAACCTTCGCTTTAAGATTGCCATTTTTTCTAATATTATAGGATGCTGAAAAATTATTCTGAGAATTATCTGTAGAAAACGAACCCTGAACTTCTAATCTGTTATCTAAAAACCTTCTTGATGCAAGAATTAGAAATTGACGACCTTTTGTTGGGTCAGTTGCATTCAACATATCAACTGTTAAGTCTAAACTTGGATCTAATTTGTTTAATAAACCAGCAGCTTGTTTCGACAATAAATCAGATACTGTTTGTGAGCCAAAAGAGCCAGCTACATTGTTATTACTATTTGTAAGTGGAATGAATTTTCCTGAAATCAACAAAAACACAATTTGTTGATTCATTAAATCGGGTTCTCTTCTGAAATTATTCAAAACAGCACCTAATTCTGAAGCAGCAGAACCATTTAAATTACTTTGTAAATCAGGAAAATTTAAATCGAAACCAATTTGTGGGCTGACAACAGTTCCCTTGATATTAATGATACATTCAACGGGGATTCGAACATTTGGATCTGCACTTGCACTATTGTTTACAATTTCACTTACAGTTGTTCTTAATTTATAAATCCCAACAATATCCAATTTTCCAGCCAAAGGATCTCCATTCCATTCAACAGTACTTCCCGGTTTTAGTAAGAACTTTTTAGCCACCACATTCATTGCACTAAATCTATATTCACCATCACTTAGTTCATACTTACCATTCATAAAGAAGTTTCCTTCAGGAGTTAATGTAAGCTTCACTTTTCCCCTACCCTTTGCTCTAATTTTATCATCACTTTGTGCAGAGAACAACATTTGCACTTCTGCATCCGGAGTTCCTTCAATATCCAAAGTAATTCCGAAACCAAAAGGAATAGCTTTGTTTTTTCCACTGATAGAAAAAGTAGTATCGTGGTCGATAAAATTAATGATACCATCACCACTTTCAGACTCACCTCCAAAAGGATTGATGATAATTTGGGTATTCTTTTCTGATTTTGCTTTTACAGTCATCATTACATTGTTTGTATTGCCTGTAATGGTTGCAGAACCTGATGCATAAGCCTGACCATAAAATAAATCATTGTCTTTTGAAGTGGTATTTAAAAACTGAAATGATTTGATATCATCTAAATGTAAATTATATTTAAACTGATTAAAACCATTGTGTTTAATACTACCTGAAACCAAAGCTCTTTTATTGTTAACATCTAAAATATCAAAAGGAACAATATCAATAGATTGTTGATTGAAGTTAAAATTAGCTTGTTTAAAATGATAAACCGTTTTAAGGTATTCAATTCTAAAAGCTGCCTGATTTAAAATCAGTGAACCTTCAAATTTTGGATTTGAGATTTTACCATATAGATGTCCATTTAAAGCGCCTTTACCATCTAAAATTTTCACATAATCTTTCACAAAAGCCTGAAATGAATTCAACTCAGATTCTAAAAAGCTAATTTCAAAATCAATCGCATCTTTCATGATATCATAATAACCAACACCCTTTAAGTTTTTAATTTTACCATCTGAAGATTGAACAGTAATAAGTACTTTTTCTTCTTCTTCATTATAACCTGTATTAATTTTAAAAGAACCCAAGGTATCACTATCAAGACTAAGATTTTTGGCAACCATATCTCCAATTATCACTTCATGTCGGCCAATATTTTTATAGATTAAAAATCCATCTGTTAAACCTCCTGGCTTCACGCCTAAATCAGGCATAAATTGTTGTATGGCTGCTAAATCAAAATCGGTTAGACTTAAACTAATATTCTTTTTATTTCCAGACAAAGCATATAAACCATCAACTTTAACTTGTTGTTTATTTCTTTGTAAAATCAACTCCTGAAAATAAAGTGTATTTTCTTTGAGCATGAGTAATTCACCCTCATTTAAATTCCACCATTGAGCTCCTTTACCAATAATACCTGAGTGAATATCAGCTATTATTTCATCGCCTTTATTGAATTTTATAGCATGTTCAAATTCCGCATTTACAATACTATTTGAATCACGGATAAACCAAATGGCTTCTCCTACATTATTAAAGCCATCGAATTTTAATCCAACATCACCTACAAATAAAGTATCTTTTTTACCGATACTTTTAACCCCATAAAGTAAGTTCAATTCCTTTTTTTCATTCACTAAAAACTTCAGTGTATTTGAGTTGAAGATTAATCCATTTGCGTTTAAACTTCCAATTCCACCTTGAACTAAAAATGAATTGTTTGCAGAACGAACTTGTCCTTTTAAATCAACTTGAGTGGCATTGTAACCTGGAAAAAACAAAGGAGAAATATTTTGAGTTGAGTATAATTCAACTTTAAAAGTAAAATCCTGTTCTGGATATTGTTTCAGATTTTTCTTAACGATGTAATTTGGAATTACACCTGCAACCATATTAAAAACCTGCTCATACAAATAATCAAAATTATATTGACCTTTTATAAATGCATCAACATAATCACCTTTAAGGCTAAGCATTTTTTCATTGCCGTTTTGAGCTGTTAAAGTGAGATTACTAATTCTATAACTGTAAGCATTTTTTTCATAATGCGTATTATTTATATCAATTGTACCATAATTTTCATCGAGGTCTTTGAAATAAAAATCACTATTAATATCAAAACCCAAGTGGTCAACTCCACTTATAAAATGCAGCGCATCGGGATTTGCATCCTCTAATACAGAATTAACTTTGATATACTTAAATGGTTTAGCCATTTCAACAAGGGCTTCACCTGAAAAAATTAAATTACTATCATTGATATCAAATACAGTTTCAATCTTTTTATTACTGGCTTTTGCACTAATATCAATTTCGGAATATTTGTATTTATTAAAATCAAACTCAGAAGCAGAAACATCAAATTGAGAATTCAAATGTTCCAAATCAAATCCTTTTCCATGAACACTTCCTGAAAGACTAACTAGACCCAAAGAATTATTCTTCAAAAAAGAGCCAATATCAAAATGAGATAATTGCACTGAACCTGAATAAGAAGCATCCATAACATTTTCGGGAAGCTTCATATTTAAGTCGGTTTTGATGTTTCCAAAACGAGTTTCAACATCACCAAAACTCACGAAATCTGTATAAAAACCAGTGTATCTTCCTTTATAAACGATTTTACCTAATTCATTTAATATCTCTGGCATATCCACACCTGAAATGGTTTGGATTTCAGCGGAATTACTTGAAGCATATTCAGCCTCAATATCCATAAAAGTTTGCTTAATATCCGGTAAACCTGACAACCTTGCATTTCCTTCAAAATAGGTATCCTTGCCATGTGATGCTTTTATATTTGTGATATGAAGATTTGCTAATGGACCTTTTGCTATACCAGATACCTTTGCTTTGTAATCATATTCCTTTAAAAACGGGGCGAAATAAACTATGTCTTTAAAATCGACATCACAATCCTTTAATTTGAGATTAAACTTCACTTTGTTTTCAAAATCAGCATAATCTTTCCAACTTTTATAATCTAAACTAAAATAATCTCTCAAAACAGAATGTTTGGTTACCATTTCCATTTTATCGAGTCTGATAGTGGAAGCGGATACCATAGCGATAGCCTCCAAACGTTTTATTTCAAAACCTGATTTTTCCTTACAGGTGAAATTATGTAAATCAAAATGAAGTGAATCTTCAATTATCTGAAAGTTCCTGGATCTAAAATTGATATCAGTCACCAACATATTAAAAGGATCATAACCCTCTTTATAAAACTCTTCGGTGGAATCAATCATAATGAAGCGAGTGTCCATACACTCTAGATTCTTCAATTCAAGTACGAAAGGTGGTGCATTTGGATCAGGTGGAATGGTATCATTAGGATCCATGAAGGCATTTATCGCATCAAAACTAAAAGTAGAATCTTTATATGTTGTGATTTTACATAATCCTTCATCAAGCACCACATGGTTTAGTTTAAACTTTAATGAATCGATTTGAATACCTGCTAAATTAAACTGTAATCTACCAGCATAAAATAAAGTATCAGATTTGGTATCACCCATCATTACTTTTCTTAATGAAAAGTAAGACCAACCATCATAACTTATTTCTCCAATTGAAATTCTAGTATGGTATTTATCATTAACATAATTACTAATTTTATTAGTAATATAATTTTGAAAAGCGAAACTACTAAAAAGGACATAAGCTAGTAATAACAGTCCGATAAAGACCGCCAAAATAGAATAGCTTATTTTAATTAACTTTTTAAACACTTAATTGTAGTTTTGCCCAACTTAGTAAAAAAATCTTGGAAGCTCAAGCAAAAGGTATATCGGGCAAAGATAGGATAATTCTTGCCATTGAATCATCATGCGACGATACAGCAGTTGCAATTATGGTTAACGGACAGATGAAATGTAATCTTGTGGCCTCACAAAAAATTCATGAACAATATGGAGGTGTGGTTCCAGAATTGGCTAGTCGTGCCCACCAACAACACATTGTTCCATTGGTAAACCAAGCTTTAAAAGATGCGCAAATTACTAAAAATCAACTTAATGCAATTGCTTTTACTAAAGGACCAGGACTGATAGGTTCATTGATGGTTGGTGCGTCATTTGCAAAATCATTTGCTCAAAGTTTAGGGATTCCATTAATTGGAGTTCATCATATGCAAGCCCATGTTTTGCCGCATTTTATTGATAAGCCCACGCCAAAATTCCCGCTTTTATGGTTGACAGTAAGCGGTCGACCTACACAA